>JADFYB010000089.1 GCA_015233245.1 Nitrospirota bacterium
ACGGCTCCGAAATGCTCTCGCCTTCCCGGACACTGCTGATGACCTCCTCGATGAGGCTTACAGCTCCGAGGGCAGCATACTGATTCCACCCAGTGAGTTTTTTGAAGAGCGTACAGAGGCACTTTTAGTCGTTGATATAGTGGGGTCAACAAAAATTGTTAAACTGGGTGAAACTCACCTTGTTAAAGTCATATCGGCTCTGGGCCAGTTGCTTGAAAAATCACTCCAGAATGAACATCACGCTTTTCTTAAATGCACAGGAGATGGGTTTTTTGCCATTTTTGGCTCTGCAGATGCCGCCCTAAGCGCTGCTCTAAAACTCTCTCCGGGAATATTGCGCCACATTAAAATTCCGATTCAAATATCAATAGCTCTACACTGGGGTTCAGTTCGTCTCACTGCTGAGGGAGAACGCACAGGACGAAACGCACACGCTGTCTTTTCCCTTGAAGACCTCAGACACAGAGAGCCAAAGGTAAATGAACGGCTGACCGCCCATCACAAAGAATTCATTCTTATGACCGACTCCTTCTGGAGTAACCTTAACCCCACTTCACAACTTAAAGCTCTGCCCATAGGCTCTTATACGCTTAAAGGCCTTGATAAGGAGGAGCGGATTTACTACTGGAAAACTCAGTGAGCCATCCGGATATGATTATCATTGTACATCATACTGATACCATTAAAAAACATTTTATGGAAAAGAGTATAAAAAGATGCCTATCATAACGGCTTGCCCGACTTGCGGATCAAAATATAGTGTGTCGTCGTCTTTGACAGGCAAAAATGCCAAGTGTAAAAAATGCGGCAGCACGTTTAAAATTGAAAAATACCGGACTGAACAGTCCTCCGCCTCTATGCAGACCATGGAAAAGGGCTCCGGTTGTTCCTGGAACGTTGGGGACGTCATTTTAGACCTCTACGAGGTGTCAGGTCTTTTAGGCGAGGGCGGAATGGGCAAGGTATATAAGGTTAAGCATAAGGGCTGGAATGTTGACCTTGCCGTGAAATGTCCAAAGTCGGCGGAGTTGGCAAGAGCGGGGGGGTCAGAGAATTTCGAGCGGGAGGCTGAGACGTGGGTTAATCTGGGACTCCATCCGCATATAGTTAGCTGCTACTACGTAAGGGAGGTCGATGAGGTCCCAATGGTTTTTGCCGAGTACGTGGATGGCGGGAGTTTAAACGACTGGATTCATGACGGCAAGTTAAACACCCTGGATTCTATCCTTGATGCTTCGATACAGTTTGCCTGGGGGCTTCACTATGCTCACGAAAAAGGGCTTATTCACCAGGATGTAAAACCGGCTAATGTTATGATGACCTCAGAGGGTATAGCCAAAGTGACTGACTTTGGGCTTGCCAAAGCTGTGGGAATGTCATACGGCCAGGATAGTTTTGAAGACTATGGCTTAAATAAATTAGTAACTCCGGGCGGGATGACGCCTGCTTTTTGTTCTCCTGAGCAGGCTAATCAGGAAAAACTCTCTCTTAAAACAGATATCTGGTCATGGGCGGTGTCAGTGCTTGTGATGTTTACAGGGGAGGTGACCTGGCCCTCGGGCACGGTGGCCGGGGAGGCTCTCAAGTGGTATCATGAGAGTGTGGCTGATGGACTAAGTAATAAAAGTTTGCCCGCTATGCCTGATGAATTAGCTGAACTCCTTGCCAGATGCTTTAATGAAAACCCGATAGAACGACCGGTTAGTATGTCTGATGTGGCTTCTGAACTCATAAAAATATACGAAAAGTTAACAGGCAAAAATTATGCCCGTACGGCTCCTGAGGTCAGTATGGCAACAGCCGACAGCCTTAATAACAGAGCAGTGTCTCTCCTTGACCTTGGCAGAGAGGAGGAGGCAGAAAGGCTCTGGACAGAGGCGCTTCGGATTCAGCCCCATCATCCGGAATCCAGCTTTAACCTCGGACTGACGCAGTGGCGGGGAGCAAGTATGACCGATAACGCACTTGTCAGGTTGTTGGAGGAGGTTCAGCGCTCACACCCGGAAAACCCTATCGTAAAATACCTGGCAGGTCTTGTGCACCTTGAAAGGGACGACTGCGCACTTGCCTTAAAGTACCTTAATGATATAGATCCAACGATAACGCACCTTGAGGACATAAGATATGCAATAGTGTATGCCGAATCGCAAAAAGGGCGGTCAAAGGGCTGCCTGAAAACCTTTACCGGCCATGATGAATCTGTAACCGCAGTTGGCTTAAGCGCTGATGGCAGGATAGCCATATCGGGCAGTCTTGATAAAACGCTGCGCCTCTGGGATACAGAAACCGGAACATGTCTGAAAACTTTTACAGGACACACAGAGGGCATTCTTTCAGCCTATATGCTACCCGATGCAACTCTTATAATCTCCGGCAGCCTGGACAAAACCGTACGAGTGTGGGATGTAAAAAGCGGTTACTGTTTTCAAACATTTAAAGGCCACATGGAGGGAGTCACCTCGGTGTTTATAGAGCCGGGCGGACGCAACCCCTTATCCGGCAGCTCGGATGAAACAATAAAACTATGGGATACAAGCACGGGCACGTATCTGAGATCTTTTGTCGGACACAAAGGGGACGTAACCTCAGTTTATCTGACAAAGGATGGAAAGCTTGTGGTTTCAGCGTGCAAAGACGGCACAATACGCCTGTGGGAGGTTGCCAGCCTGAGATGTCTGCACACGTTTAAGGGGCATAACGGTGCTGTTAATTTTATGTCAGTTAGTAAAAACGGCCAGACGATGGCCTCAGCCGGAGCCGACAAGACTGTGAAACTATGGGATTTAACCGCTCGTATATACAGTAAAACCATGTACGGCCATGGTGAGGCGGTAAGCGGAGTTTTTGTGGATTCAGCCGGCAAGACGTTGGTCTCGGTAAGTCATGATAAGACAATGATACAGTGGGCGGTTGACTCCGGCAGATGTATGCGTACCTTTGAAGGACACACGGAGCCAGTTAACGCAGTGGCTCTTTCAGAGGATGGCAGATTTGCCGCAACCTGCGGCAACGATAAACTGGTAAAATTCTGGGAGGTCTCCTCTAACAGGGAGTCTTTCCGTGCCCCAATGATGCTCTCTCAGGTGCTAAAGAGCGAAGCGGCATTTTCAGCTATGGCAGCCTACTCGCAGGAGCTTAAGGAGGCAAAGAAGCGTTTTACAGAGAGCGATTTTAAGAAAGCAGCATCTCACATAAGAAAAGCACGCTCACAGCGCGGTTATAGCCGCGACATCGAGGCTCTGACTCTGTGGATGGAGCTGTATTTACTCTTCCCTCGCCACACATTTGTGGGCGGCTGGGAGGGTACTACGTTTAAAGGCCACAGCGGTGCTGTTACAGCAATTTCAGCTGACAGCCACAGCAAACTTCTGCTTACCGGCAGCATAGATAAAACCATTCGGCTTTGGGATATAGAAAGCGGCGATTTAATTAACACATTTAAGGGATTCCCTGCCGGCATAACCAGTGTGCATCTGAGCGAAGACGGTCTGTATGCAGTGGCAGGCACAATGGATAAAACCATAAGTTTCTGGGACATAACAAAAGGGAAACAGACGAGAACTCTTAAAGGGCACGAGGGAGTGGTACGAAGTGTATGCCTGAGTAACGATCACCATTTGGCAGTTACCTCAGGGGACGATAAAACCGTGAAGGTATGGGATGTCACCTCAGGGCGGCTTATCAGAACATATGACGGCCATCCTGACCCCGTAATGGCTGTTTCGTTAAACGCTGATAACCGGTTTTTTATAACAGGCTGTGCAGATGGAAAGCTTAAAATGTGGGAGATGACAACGGCTAACTTTTTAGGGATTCTTGCCACTTATGAGGGACACACCGATGTAATAAACACGGTAGCGTTAAGTTTAGACGGAAAACTTGCAGTAACCGGTAGCGAGGACATGACTATAAGAGTGTGGGATCTGTCTTTGGGAAAATGTGTAAAAACTCTTGAGGGACACACGGCAGGCGTTACCACAGTAAGCATAAGCTCAGATAACAAGTTCTTACTTTCCGGCAGTAACGACAATGCAGTACGGCTTTGGGATATCAGGTCGGAAAGCTGCGTACGAGTGTTTAAGGGGCATCAGTTAGGGATAAACTCGGTATTGTTAAGCCGTCATGGCAGACATGCTTTTTCGGCAGGTGACGACGGAGAGATAAAGCTATGGACGCTTGACTGGGAAATAGATGATACAAAAGAGGGCCGGTATGATGACTCGGCAGCCGGATATCTGGAGCTGTTTCTTGCCTCCTTTGTGCCTTATGTCTCAGGGAGCCTTGCCCGGAGGGGAAAACCAGACTGGAAAGACAAAGACCTTGAAGAGTTGTTCTATAAGCTTGGATGTGTCGGTTATGGCTGGATTTCCCATGATGTTATTAAAAAAGAATTAAAAATAATTGAAAGCAAAAAGTTTTCAAAATAAGTCTGGATTTTACTGCAAATTATAAAAAGTTTGAAAAGAATTTGTCGTTGAGCTTATTTAGACTAATAAAAAATTTGAAAAAACTCTGCTGTTTTTGATATACTCATTCCGAACTCTGGGTTGTGGTTGCGCTGTAGCCCAAAAAGAACAGGCTTATATGCAAAAGAAAATATTAGCATACATAGAAAAGATTCCGGCACTGTCGCCTACTATCGCAAAGATTGTGTCTCTTACTAATAATGACAGCTCCTCTGCAGCAGACCTTGTTCAGGTGGTAAAACTTGATCCAACCCTTACCACAAAGGTGTTAAATTTAATTAACTCGGCATATTTTGGCATCCAGCAGAAGGTGACATCCATAAACCGTGCCATTATCCTTCTTGGCATGAATACCATCAAGAATCTTGCATTAAGCGCCGAGGTGCTTTCCTCGTTTAATCCCTCACACGGCCCTGCTTTTAATGTGGACAAATTCTGGGAACACAGCCTTGCCACTGCTGTTGCTTGTAAACTGCTGTCATCGGTTGAGGTTACAGACCCTGCTAAGCGGGAGGAGTTTTTCATTGCAGGGCTTATTCATGACATTGGAAAGATTTTTTTAATAAAACATTTTCCACGGGATTATTTCCACATTGCTAAAAAAACAACTGAATTTGAAAAATTAATAGTTAAAGAGAAAAAATTCTTTTCCATGGACCATGCAGAAATTGGAGCATTGATTGCCGAGAAGTGGGCTCTGTTGCCTGATCTGGTCAAATCTATCAGATACCATCACAACAAATCGGGCGGCAATGAAAAATCACCAATGGTGCCCGTCGTTTACATCGCCAACTACCACTGTAAAATTAACGGCTATGACGACGACATAGCTGCTATGCTTAAGGAACCTCTTACCGATACGGATTGGAGGCGCCTTGGTTTGACCGCTCAGAAAGGTCTTGAAATTTTAGAGACCCTCTCTGTTAAGGTTGACGAGGCTAAGGCTTTCCTGCAAGTAAGAAATGTTACCGCTGATGAAACAACAAAAACAATGAAAGCTGATGAGAACGGTTAAGCTTATCGTTTTAAGTGAAAATATGCAGGCTATTGATTTGATTATAAATTATAAGGAGTTCTTAAAATGAAAAAAATACTTGTGCTGTCAATAATATCTTTATTCTTAACTATGGCTTGTTCTAAAAAGACTATAAAACCTGTGTCTCATGAATCACAAACTGCACAGAGTGTCATAGAGACGATATACTTGCTTAAAACCGCCTATGTCCAAAAAGATGAGGCTGCCATGAGAAGATACACAACCGATGAGGGTTTCTCTTCTAATTTCAAAGCGTCAGCAACAGACTTCTCATCAGCCGATTTATCTTTTACACCTAAGTGGGTGGATATTAAAGCCAACACTATTCAGGTGCAAATGTCATGGACTGGCAAGTGGGTATATCATGGGAATAACATAGACGAAAACGGGGTTGCAGACTTTGTTGTTACCGGGCCACCTTACAGAGTGGATAAGATTTTAAAAGACAACCCGTTTACAGTTCTGACAGCCAAGTAGATATCTTGCAACGCTAAACACTTAATATGGCAGATGCCGTTCTAAAGCGAGATGACACTGAGGTGTTTCCTCATGTTGTCGTTCTTAAGGCATCGGCAGGCTCTGGTAAAACCCATACCCTCACCAAGCGTTACGTGCAGTTTGTGCTTTCAGGTAAGATACCTGAAAACCGCATCAGAAATATTCTTGCCGTCACATTTTCTAATAATGCTGCTAAAGAGATGCGGCAGCGGATTGTCCTGTGGCTAAAGGAGATATGCCTCGGTTACAATTCAAGAGCCACAGAAATTAAGGAAATTATAAACCTGCCGGAGGAGGAAATCCTCAGACGGGCTTGTCTTCTGATTGATGAAATACTAAATCACTACACGGATTTTCAAGTTAAAACCATAGACAGCTTTATGGCCTCCGTGTTTAAGGCCTCGGTGCTTGACCTTGGGTACGAACCGGACTTTGAAATCCTGCTTAACGGTAATGACATCATGGAGTATGCCTTTGAGGTGTTTTTACGCAGCGTCAAGGAGGGCACACATCAGGGAGCTATGGTTTCAGACATTGTAAAGATAATTATGGAAAACCGCACGGAGGATTCCCGGTTTCTGTGGGATCCCTCGCGTACAATTTTAGATGAAATAAAGAAGATATACAAAAAAATCTCAAAAACGAAGTCCGTGCAGATTGTTTATGGAAACGCGGTTGCCGCCGAAAAAATAAAGGGAAAAATAAAAGACGCAGCTTTAAAACTTAATGAATTTATCTTAGATTCTGGGCTTACAATAAGCGGAAACAGCTCATTTGGGGAAATACTAAAGAGTGTGCAGAGAGGTAAATTTGCAGATATAATAAATCGGGGACTAAAAAATCCACCTGTTAAAAAACCGGCTAAAAAAAGCTCGGAGGCAACACTCTATGATGAGGCGGTCTCGGCCTGGAGAGACCTTACGTCTCTTATCGGACAATTTGCAGAGGTCTTCAGCCGCACGTATTTTATCCCGTTTATACGAGCATATGAGGCTTTTGCCGCAACACTGCAGCATGCTAAAAAACAAAAGGGTAAGGTGTTTATTGAAGACATCAGCAGAAAACTCTCCTTCTACATTGATGGCGATATTGTTCCGGATGTATATTTCAGGCTTGGAGAGACAATCTACCACTATCTGATTGATGAGTTTCAGGATACATCCCCAATTCAGTGGAAAAACCTATATCCTCTGATAGAAAACTCATTGTCACAGGGGGGGAGTCTCTTTGCTGTGGGGGACACCAAGCAGGCAATTTATGGCTTTAGGGATGCCGACTACAGTATCATGAAATCGTTTGAATCTGATAGTGGGGAGGAGCGTCCATTTCTCTCTGCTGAGCACAGAGTGGCGGAACTCAGCGTTAATTTCAGATCGCAAAAACCCATCCTTGATTTTAACGAGGAGATTTTTAAGCACATTATGCCTCAACATGAGACATATAATTTTGCAGCACAACTTAGTGGTCTTTCAGATTACACCCAAACTGCCAAAGACACAGGCAGTGCATCCTCTTGCGGATTTGTCAGAGTGGATACCGTAAGTGCCCTGCCAGATAGTGACAAGGCATCAGAAACTGAGCCAGTTAAGCAAAAACTTTATGAAATTTTGGATGACTTAAAATTACGGGGTTATAAATACAAAGACATAGCCGTGCTTACAATGAAAAACGATGATGTTGTCATTATCTCAACATGGCTTAATGAAAAAGGCATAGAGAGCCGGAGTGACAAATCCGAGGCCATCCCGTTTATATCATACAGCAGTCTTGATATAAGAAAAACCAATGCGGCATGTGAAGTTGTTGCTCTTCTTAATTTTCTTGACTCTCCGCTTGATGACCTTTCATTTGCAACATTTCTAAGCGGCAGGATATTTGAAAGTGCAGCAGCTCTTAATGGCCAGACAATTACTTTAGAAGAAATCCGAACGTTTCTTTTTAAACACAGGAGGGAGAGTTCTCCGCTTTATAAGTGCTTTCAGGCTGATTACCCTGAGCTATGGAGCAGCTTCTTTGAAGAGCTTTTTAACTCAGCCGGATACTTTCCTCTTTATGACCTCGTCACGGAGATTTACCGGATATTTAATGTATTTGGCCATACACAGATGAGTTCAGAGGCGTCACTGGTAAAAATCCTTGAGGTGATTAAAGCGTTTGAAGAGAGCGGGACAAACAGTCTCAGGGACTTTGTTAATTTCGCCGCCGATGGGGATGGCACATCTCAGGACTGGAATATAGATGTGCCAAAGACTGAGGATGCCGTCTCTGCGATGACCGTACATAAGTCTAAGGGGCTTGGGTTTCCGGTTACTATCGTTATCTTGTACGGACAGAAAGACAGGCCGTTTGATTATATTTTAGAGGGGGATAGCGATGTAAGTCTCCTAAAGTTAAACAAAAAGATTCTTGCCGCAATTTCTAACTATGACGATAACTCACCTTTAAATGATATCTACGAAAAGGAAAAAACCAAAGAGCTTGTAAATAAACTCAACGCCCTATACGTCTCTCTGACCCGTGCTAAGAGCGAACTCTACGTGATACTTGCTACAGATGGAGGTAAATATCCGTTTGAACTTTTCCCGGATGGCAGCACTGAGGCAGGACAGAGAGTGAGTGTGTCAGGCGCAGAGGTTTCCGAGGATACATCCAACGTGCTGCCAATACTTCACACATTAAGAAAACCGTATCACTTTGGTGTAAACCTGGCTCCAATAAATATCGGAGAAAAGCAACGAGGCGATTTTATCCACCGGATACTCTGTTTTGTTGATTACGTGTCCACCGATGATTTTAAAAACACACTGAATGGGATTGCTCAAATGGTCAATTTGGAGTATGGGAATTTATTTGATGCACAAAAGACTGTGGAATTGCTCTTTCGGTTTTTACAAAGGGATGACATAAAACCATATTTTATTTATACAGAATCAAGAGTGTTAAAAAATGAACAGGAGTACACAACGGCTGCCGGAGTCACACTCAGAATGGACAGAGTTGTGATTGATAAAGACAGTGTCTGCGTAATAGACTATAAAACCGGAGGGGCTGACGATGAAACAGGCTACGTGTCGCAGATAAAGGAGTATTTGCGCATTTTGCGTGAGTTCTACCCGGATAAGAATTGTAGTGGTCTTATTGCCTACACAGATGTGCAGAGGAGTGTACTGATAAGCTGAACTATTGCAGTTTTTCAATTATAGAAAGTCAATTATGAAAGCGTGGACATTTGGCACGAATTGCAGTTAATCCAATATCGGAGGCTAAAGTCGGCCCGTAAAACGCATGATCGTAGCCGGTTTTTAAATTGGCTCTAAAAATATTATCAAGTCTTTTAGAGGGTGCTGTGTTTGGATTGTCATTAATTTTTTCCGCTTCTCCGCATTCTTTTACAACTGCCAACATTTCATGAATTATTTCCTCCGAGTTTAAACTCCGCCCTACTGTTTGAGGGTCAGAAAATAAGAGCGTTTCAAACTCATAAACTTGTACGTATTCTGTAAAATTTACAGGATTACCAAGTGCGCTTTTAATTCTAATACAGAGTTCATCAGGTGTTTCATTTGGCGTCTTGTCTCCGAAACGATAAAAATCATAAAAAGTGGTCACATAGTCAAAAGATTTTAGTAATTTAGTTACCTCGTTAATAACCCTCTGGAAACAAACGCTGCCACCTTTGTGGCTTAAGCCTGAAAGAATTCGTTTTGTTGTTATCACTACCGGAAATACATAGATATTATATTGCATCAGATATGGATTAAGAATTTGTTTACAAAACTCAAGTTCAGTTTGGCCCTCTACAGAAATGGCAAGGCGAGGCACTTTAAGGCGTTCCGCCTATTACATTTTTCTCCCAAAGCTCCCCAACACTATACTCCTCCAGCCAATCCGCTACATCTTGTTCGTTAAGCCTCCGAAACTCAGACTTATTATTAACTAAATCCACCACTATAATGTCCTCCCAACTAAACTGATTAGCAAAGGTAACCGCTTGTGTTGAGACAATAATTTGCGTTTTTGATGAAACTGTGCGCATCATGGCAGCTAAAATGTTTAAGGCATATGGATGTAAGCCAAGCTCTGGTTCGTCTATTAAAATTATAGTTGGTAACTCTGGCTGAAGCAACAAAGTTGTCAAGCAAATGAAGCGGAGAGTTCCATCTGATAAATCGCTGGCGTCAAAATATGCCTCTGTTGCACGATGTCTCCACCGCAACCGAATAGAATTTTTGTTATCCTTTTCAGGTTCCAGCACAAAATCCAAAAAAAACGGCGCAACTCGTTGAATAGTTTT
Organism: Nitrospirota bacterium; assembly: GCA_015233245.1. Taxonomy (GTDB): domain Bacteria; phylum Nitrospirota; class Thermodesulfovibrionia; order Thermodesulfovibrionales; family Magnetobacteriaceae; genus Magnetomonas. The sequence continues at coordinate 10,295 of JADFYB010000089.1, forward strand.
AACAATCAGACGATACTCCTCAGTACCGGAAATTGAGTACAGAAATGCCGCAAGGTTACCGGCATCCGACTGAAGGATGTATTTGTCTTTTAGCGAACACAACTGTTTGATCCTTGCCTCTTCACTGGTATCGTGAAAATGATACACTCTCCAGTCCGTCAAAAGCCCAATAATTTCATTAACACGATACATCGGACGCTCCGTACCTTTAAGTTGTGGTGGTAAGACAGACTCCCTGACAATGGAGGAATTAAATATATTTCCTATTATATTTTTTTGATCATAATTGTACTCATCTTCAATATCTATTGTCCTGTCTTGAAAAAACTCCTCAACAAAAATAAGCCCACCTGAAACGTCAGGGACAAGGGTACAACCATATGTAAAATAAGGAGTAGATTCAAGCAAAAAAGATAATTGCCTGGTATGCTTTCTCCCAAAGTGTAGAATCTTATCAGAGCCGAGTTGTTGTGCCACGTAAAATTGAAGATTTTTATCAACAATCTTTTCAACAAATTTAAAAAACCCGATGAAATTTGACTTACCTGAACCGTTTGGCCCGATTATGATATTAAGAGGCTTCAGTTGCAGATCGAGTGTTTCTATAGATTTAAAACCGTTGATTTTAATTCGGTCTAACTTGCCGGGTTTTTCAGGCATTATATAAACTCCTTATTTCTCCTTAAGCCTGGTTTTTCTGACAAGCACAGAGTCGGCATGGCCGTGAAGTCCCTCACACGAGGCCAAATCATAAACGGCATCGGCAATGCCCAAAAAGCCGGTCTCTGAAAATTTTATATAACTCGTTCGCTTAATAAAGTCATAAACGCCAAGGGGCGAGAAAAAGCGCGATGTGCCGTTTGTGGGAAGCGTGTGGTTTGGCCCTGCCGAATAGTCGCCAAGCGGTTCTGCCGAATAATTCCCTATAAAAACGGCTCCCGCATTTTTAACTAAATCCAGACACTCATCAGGGTTTTTAACCATTATCTCAAGGTGTTCCGGCGCTATCTCATTAGCATACTCAAAAGCCTGTGTTAAATCTCCGGCATAAACCAGCGCTCCGAAATTGCTTAGTGATTTCTCTGCTATTTCTTTTCTTTTAAGAGTTTCAAGTTTACTTATCAACATTTTTTTCACAGCGGTAAGCACAGCTTCTGAAGTCGTTATCAGCACAGAGGAGGCCATCTCATCGTGTTCGGCCTGACTGAGTAAATCAGTCGCTATAAACTCAGGGTCTCCGTAGTCATCAGAAATGATGAGAATTTCTGAGGGCCCTGCTATCATATCTATATCAACCACGCCAAAAACCTGCTTTTTAGCCTCTGCTACGTACATGTTGCCGGGGCCTGTGATTTTATCCACCTTTTTAATGCTCTCGGTGCCGTAAGCCATGGCTGCCACAGCCTGAGCGCCTCCAACAGGGTAAACCTCAGTTATTCCCAACTCCCATATCGCTCTCATAAC
>JADFYB010000310.1:0-1529 GCA_015233245.1 Nitrospirota bacterium
AGGTAATATCAGCCTGCCAGGCGGAAGTACCGGAGCTGAGAAATCTAAAAATATCTCTGAAACCTCACAACCATCTAAAAATGCTGCCAACAATTTTTCTAATAACACAGCCGTAACTGCCTATACTCAACACACCGCCGGAATGCAGATAAGCTCTAAAATTTCAATCTACGCTTAATGTTACGAGGTGCTTTGAAATGGTTGAGGAAAACATAGACACATAATTACATATAACTTTTCAGAGAATTTCACCTGCAGGTTTTGAAAGACAGGTTTTCATGTCTTGTAAAGCCTTCTCTGATTCAAATTGTATATTTTCTATAAAGGTACGTATTTGCGCATTTTCATCAACAGTATCATTTATTTTTGAGAGTGCTACCTCCATTCTGAAAGCTTCACTTTTAAGAGCTGTGGCGCCCACACTGGCAGACATTCCCTTAATCAAGTGGATTTGTTTCTTTAATCCTTCGACATTTTTTGCGTCAAACAGTTTTTTAAGAAAAACTATTTGCTTTGGCGCATCATCTATAAACGCCACCCACATATCTCTGAGAATTCTCTCATCGTTATTAACCCTCTTTAATGTTTTCACTATATTTAATGACATAGCAGATGTCCTCTGGGCAGGAGGCTGAAAATCTACAAGCTCTGCATCTGAAATATCATCAGGGGTGGGTTCCTGTTTGCCAGCCATTGTTTCAAACCTTGTCAGGTTGGAGGCAGTGTATTTGTCAATTAATGCATACAAATCATCAGCCTCCATAGGTTTTGAAATATAATCTGTCATTCCGGCTTCAAGACAACGTTCTTTATCTCCTGTAAGAGCATTCGCTGTCATTGCAATTATAGGTACATCTTTATTTATCTCACATTCTTTTGCAGTTCTTATATGCTTTGTTGCTTCTAAACCATCCATCTCCGGCATCTGCACATCCATGAGGACAAGATCAAAACTGGCTTTAGCCAGTATTTTTACTGCCTCCAATCCGGTTACTGCAACTACCGGCATAATCCCTCGTTTTTGCAGAACCTTGACTGCAAGTGTTTGGTTTACTATATTATCCTCCGCTAACAAAATATTAAGAGACCTTTTTGACCTTTGCATCATATGACGAGTCAGAAGCGGCGCCAGAGGGTTATCCCAATTCTCTATTATCATAGAAAGTATTTCTTTTAAGTCAGATTTATAAATTGGTTTAACCATATAACCGCCAATACCCAGCTCACGGCATTTTGCATCATCTCCTTTCAAACCTGCTGATACAAGCATTATTACTTTAACCTGTGACAGTTTCTCTGTAAATTTCATGTTTTTTGAAAATGCAAAGCCATCCATATCGGAGAGTTGGAAATCCAAAATTACTATTTCATATTCCTTAGTTGAATAGTTAAGCATACCGAATGCTTCAAAACCGCTTGAAGCAATATCAACATAAAACCCCTCGCTTCTTAGCATGTCGGCTATTTTTTTGTTTTCGGACGTGTTGCTGCCTACTGCAAGTATGTTTTTAGTCCTGAATTCAATCCTC
>JADFYB010000310.1:1702-2219 GCA_015233245.1 Nitrospirota bacterium
CTTCTAACATGGTAAAACTGTCAAATATCACGTCCAACTTTTCTGTGGGAATTCCTATTCCGGTATCAGAGATTGAAAAATGTAATATCTGTGTTTTTCCTTCACCGGGAGACACTGCTTGTAATACCTGCTGAGCCAAATCCACTTTCAACTCTATCTTGCCATGTTCTGTAAACTTTATTGAGTTGCCGGCAAGATTAACCAACACCTGCCTCAACTTTCCAGCATCGCCTTTTAATGCTGTTGGCACATCTGGTGAAATTTCAACACTAAATTTTATTCCTCTGTTTGTTGCCGTAATGGCCAAGGGTTCTATTGTGGTTTTTATTGTTTTAAATAAATCAAAATCAACTTCTTTTATTTCCAGCTTGCCAGCTTCTATTTTAGAAAAATCCAATATGTCGTTTATCAGATTAAGCAGATGCGTTGACGAGTTTTTAACTATGGTCAGATACTCCCTTTGTTCAGAGTCAAGAAGAGTATCCAGCGCAAGGTTAGTCATTCCAATTATCCCGTT
>JADFYB010000090.1 GCA_015233245.1 Nitrospirota bacterium
CGGGATATTCCAATGTGTTCGATCGTAGGCATAAGCACAAGGTAGCGTCCGGGGAAAATGCAGAAATATCCGGGGTATGATTCAAAAGCCTGACTCGGATTTTATAGATAAAAAGTATTCAACTCTGGTCTCTTATCTAAAATCGTTAAAAACTGTTGTGTTAGCTTACTCAGGAGGCGTTGACAGCACTTTCTTACTAAAAGCTCTGTCCGACGCTCAAATTCCTGCTCTTGCCGTGACAGCCAAATCCCCCTCAATGCCGGTTGATGATTATAACCGGTGTGTCAGTATGACTCTTCAGTTTAAAGTTCCCTCAAGGACAATTGAAACGGATGAGATGAAAGATGAGCGATATGTTGCAAATACGCATGAGAGGTGTTTTTACTGTAAGAGCGAGTTATTTACTAAATTAAGAGCTGTTGCTGAGGCAGAGGGCTATGAGTATGTGATAGATGGCTCAAACACTGATGATCTAAGCGATTACCGGCCTGGGTTTAAGGCAAAGGAGAGGTTCAGAGTAAAGAGCCCTCTGATAGAAATTGGAATTACTAAGGCTGAGATCAGGGCATTGTCGCAGCGCTTTGGATTAAGCACATGGGATATACCCTCATCGCCGTGTTTGGCCTCACGGCTTCCTTACGGAGAGCGTGTGACAGAAGAGGCACTCAGAATGATAAGTGAAGCCGAACATGTGTTAAAGGCGCTTGGCTTTGGAGAGCTTCGGGTGAGAAAACACGGTGATATGGCTCGTATTGAGTTACACGAGGGCGACATAGAAAGATGCACTCGTACCGATATAAGAGAGAAAATCGTACAGGAGTTAAAATCTATCGGTTTTCTCTATGTATCGTGTGATTTGGAGGGCTACGTAAGCGGCAAGTTAAACCGTGCGCTAAAAAGTACAGAGCAATGAATGATACTGAATTTATACATAACATAAACCTTTGTGTAAAGTGTGGCGGGTGTAAGGCAGAGTGTCCGACCTACTTTGCATCGTCAAAGGAGATGGAAAGCGCCCGGGGCAGGATGCGCTTACTTAAGGCGTTTCTCAGTGGAGAGCTTGCGCCCGGCAAAAAACTCAGTGAAAAAATTTTCAGCTGCCTTCTCTGTGGCGATTGCTCAAATCGCTGCCCGTTAAACATAGACATCCAGGAGGTGATTTATCATGCCCGTTATCTGCTTAAGAGTTATGACAAAAAGAGGAGGTTTTATCGCCCGCTTACAAAGATGCTCTTTAAAAATACTGACTTCTCTGTAAAACTCTACAAACCGTTTCAAAAGTATTTTAATAAGCGGATGGTAGCGGACGGGTTGATACCAGAGGATGTGGAGTTTTGTGAAAATCAGTTTAAAAAGACCAATATTTTTTTAACGAAAGATAAAATCGGACGTGTCGCCGTGTTTTCCGGCTGTACGGCCAAGCATGTGTATCCAGAGCTTTCCTATTCGCTGGCAAACGTTCTTAACGCGTTAAACTATGAGGTGGTGTTTCCCAACACAGAGGTCTGCTGCGGTGCGCCGTTTAGATCTCTTGGATTAAATGATACCGCTATAAAGTATGCAGAGAAAAATTACAACACTTTCAGCAAATTAAACGTAGATGCTATAGTGTCCCTGTGTCCAACCTGTGTGGTAGCGCTAAAGAAACACTATAAGCTCCTCATAGGAAAAGAGTTTGACAATGTCTATGACATATCAACTTTCTTAAGAGAAAAACTCACAGACCGTATTACAACAAAATCAGGGATTGACCTTGATGTCTCAGTCCATGACTCCTGCCATGACAGAAATGAGTTAAAAACAGGGGAGATTACAAGAGCAATCTTAACAGGCATGGGTGCAAAGATAATCGAGCCGCACAAACAAACATGCTGCGGCTTTGGCGGCACATTTAGCTTATTTTATAAAGACATGTCAAACGTAATCCTGAAAGATACGTTAAAGGGACTGGTTCAAACCGGCGCTAAAGCTTTTGTAACAACTTGCCCAAACTGCATATTTCAACTGAGTAAACTAATGAAAGACAAACCCATATATCACCTTATTGAGCTCGTTGAGGAGGTTCTCATGAAAGAGCAAAAAAAGGATTAAAAATTTTTAATATTTATTATCTCCCTATGAAACTTAAAGAACTTTTAGATAGCTTTTATAATTCTTTTGACTTTAAGGAAAGAGTTTTAAATGACCCCATAGAGTTTCCCTCTTTGTACAAAACCCCCGGTGACATAGAGGTCTCAGGGCTGGTTGCTGCCTCCTTTGCCTATGGCAAAGTGACTCTGTTTAAGCCGGTAATACAGAAAATCCTGCAAAAGATGGGCTTAAGCCCTCATGAGTTTCTCATAAATTTTGACATTAAAACACATGGCAAATTATTTTCCGGCATATCGTACAGATTTAACCGTAATGAGGATGTGTTGGCTTTTTTATTTGTAATTGGTGAAATCTTAAAAAATTACGGCTCTGTAAAAAGTCTTTTTTTAGAGAATTTTAATGGCAGCATCTATGATTCAATAAGCGGCTTTGTACAATACGCTCTAAGCGTAAATACAGAACCGGTTTATGGTAATAACCAAAAAACAAATGGTTTTTTACAATTTTTCCCAGACCCGGCAAAAGGCAGCGCATGTAAGCGGGTTAATATGTATCTGCGGTGGATGGTACGCAACAAAGACATAGACTTTGGACTATGGCCTGAGATACCGGCCTCAGCTCTGGTAATTCCCCTTGATACACATATATCAAAGGTGGCACGCTGTCTGGGGCTTACAAAGCGAAAAACCAATGACTGGAGAGCTGCCGTTGAAATAACTCAGGCTCTTAGCGTCTTTGAACCCCTCGACCCGCTCAAGTATGACTTTGCACTTTGCCACCACGGCATATCAGGCAACTGTAAGGGTGTTGGCGATACTGAGTGCGATAAGTGCTCCTTTAGAGAGTTTATCAAATAAGCTTCGAACATTAAATCGGTATATTTAACAGAAACTTAACTTTACATATTATTATTTTGCTTCAAACTTTACGGATTTTATGTTAAAATCTTAGAACTATGTTTAGCCGTATTAAATTAAAAGAGGCTTAGATGATAAAAAGTGAAATCCCTGATTTTACAAATGTAAGGAGATATCACCTCTCTGAGAGAAAAAGCAAGGTTTGTGTTTCAAAAGCAGGAACCCCTTATAGTCCAGGAGGCAGTTTCAGGGATTTTCTGAACACCCTTCCTGATATTTTAGCGGCGGGAGACTTCAACTCTGCAGCTAACGCCATTGTAGAGGCAAGAAGTAATGGTGCCTCCGTAGTGCTTGGCATGGGAGCACATCCAATAAAAGTTGGACTGTGTCCGGTCATTATAAATCTGATAAATGAGGGGCTAATTACTGCTATTGCCACAAACGGCGCCTCGGTAGTTCATGACTTTGAGTTGGCCTACATGGGTTATACATCGGAGGATGTCTTGGAGCAGCTCAATGACGGAAGCTTTGGTATGGCTTATGAAACAGGAGTGTTTTTAAATGAGGCTATCAATAAAGGTGTTGATGAGGGCAACGGCATAGGGTACTCAATAGGAGAATACATAAACTCAGAATCATCTATGAAGCACAGTGAGAAAAACAGCATTTTTGCCGCCTGTTTCCGTAAACAAATTCCAATAACCGTCCATGTTGCCGTAGGAACTGACATAATCCACATGCACCCGGAGGCTGACGGAGCTAAACTTGGGCTGGGAAGCATGAGGGATTTTCGAATTTTCACTAGTATCGTTTCTGGGCTAACTCACGGAGTGTTTATAAATCTTGGCTCTGCCGTACTAATCCCTGAGGTGTTTTTAAAGGCTCTGACACTTGCAAGAAATACAGGCAGCCGTGTTGACAACTTTACGGCCATAAATATGGATTTCATCCGGCACTACAGAGCCCATGAAAATGTACTTAAAAGACCAACCGCAAATGGCGGCAGAGCAATAAGCCTCATAGGGCACCATGAGCTGATGTTTCCACTTTTAGCAGCGGCGGTACTTGAGAAAAAAGCGGATTATTCAGCCGCATAGATTTATTTATTAAAGAGGAGTATTAAGTTTTATGGAAATAAAAAAAATGTTGGATGAATCATCTCAGTATGTGATGGAAACCTATAAGCGCTTTCCAGTGGTGTTTTCTAAGGGCAGGGAAATGCGCCTATGGAGTGTTGACGGTAAAGAGTACCTGGACTTTCTTGCTGGTATTGCCGTTAATGTCTTAGGGCACTGTCATCCTAAAATTGTAGTAGCAATCCAAAAGCAGGCACAGAGGCTGATTCACGTCTCAAATTTCTATCACAACGACGTTCAAATTAAACTTGCACGGCTTTTGATAAAATACTCGTTTGCCGACCGTGTGTTTTTCTGTAACTCAGGGGCAGAGGCAAATGAGGCGGCTATTAAGCTTTCCAGAAAATACGCGAAGACACGCCACGGTGAGCACTGTGTAAACATAATAACCGCTCTGAATTCCTTTCACGGGAGAACTCTTGCCACAATAACAGCCACAGGGCAGCCTAAGTTTCAAAAGGGATTTGAACCCCTTGTGCCAGGCTTTAAGTACGTGCCGTTTAATGATTTTGAAGCTATCGAAGATGCCGTTGATAAAAACACTTGTGCCGTTATGATTGAGCTGATTCAAGGCGAGGGCGGTGTGAATGTGGCCAGTGAGGACTATTTAAAAAAACTGAGGGCTCTGTGTACTGAAAAAGGGGTTCTTCTGATTTTTGATGAGGTTCAAACCGGCATGGGACGCACCGGCACACTGTTTGCCTACGAACACTACAACATTGAACCAGACATCATAACACTAGCCAAGGGGTTAGGAGGCGGGGTTCCCATAGGAGCCTGCATGGCGCGTGATGATGTAGCTAAAGCCTTTGAGTATGGTTCTCATGCCTCTACTTTTGGCGGTAACCCGCTGTCCTGTGCCGCAGCCATAGCAACCCTTGAGACACTCCTTGAAGATAGCATTATGCTCACTGAGTGTAAACGTCTCGGAGGCCATCTGCAAAATTCTCTCCTAAAGTTGAAAGACAAGTTCCCTAACATCATAATGGATGTACGGGGACGGGGGCTGCTGCTTGGAATGGAACTGACCCGTGAGTGCAGCCAGGTTGTACAGGCGTGTTTTGAAAGAGGAATACTGATTAATTGCACAGCAGGTAATACGCTGCGCTTCTGTCCACCTTTGATTGTAAAAGAAGAGGACATTGACAAACTCATAGATGTACTCAATGAGATTTTGGCGAGGTTATCGTGAAAAGAGATTTTTTGACCTTTTGGGATCTATCGAAAAATGAAGTTGAAAGCATACTTGAGCGTGCTGCATGTTTTAAAGCAGGAAATACCGGCAATAAGAATGCCCTCAGCGGCAAAAGCATAGGACTGTTCTTTGAAAAATCATCAACACGAACAAGGGTTTCCTTCGAGGTGGGGATATATCAACTTGGAGGGCAGCCTGTTTACATACGCAGCGGTGACAGCCAGGTGGGGCGCGGCGAATCAATCAGCGACACGGCACAGGTGCTCTCTCGCTACTTTGACGGAATAATCGTACGCACCTATGCTCAGGTACGGCTTGATGAATTCGCTAAGTATAGCACTAAGCCTGTAATAAATGGGTTGAGTGATACACATCATCCCTGTCAGGTGCTGGCCGATTTGCTTACCATAAAGGAAAGAAAAGGTAAGTTGCAGGGCATTAAATTAACATACCTTGGAGATAGCAATAATGTTACAAATTCGCTGATTGAGGCCTCAATACGAATGGGAATGGTGCTTTCCATAGCATCCCCGGCCGGGTTTGAGCCTAAGCCTGCTATGATGAAAAAAGTCCGTGACTTAGACAATCAGAAAATAAAGATATACAACGACCCTGTTGAGGCTGTAAAACAAGCCGACGTAGTTTATACCGACGTGTGGATAAGCATGGGGGATGAAGAGACAGGCCAACAAACAAAGAAGGATGCCTTAAAACCGTTTCAGATTAACGATGCCCTCCTAACACATGCAAACCCTGATGTCACAGTGCTGCACTGTTTGCCAGCCCACAGAGGGGAGGAAATAACCGACACTGTCATAGATGGCCCGATGAGTGCCGTGTTTGACCAGGCTGAAAACAGGCTGCACACACAGAAGGCTCTCTTAGAGATGCTAATCGGTTAGCTTTGGAGTTACCCACTTTGGCGGCTGGAGTTTCTATAATTCCTCTGGGCGGTGTAGAGGAAATCGGGTTGAATATGACGATTTTAGAAACGGACGATTCCCTCATAGTGATAGATGCCGGTCTTATGTTTCCAGAGGAGGGTATGCACGGCGTTGATTTTGTTATACCCGACTATTCATACATTTTAGATAATAGGGATAAACTAAGAGGAATAATCATAACCCACGGACATGAAGACCACACTGGAGCACTGCCGTTTCTCCTTAGAGATTTAGGGCCGGATGTGCCTGTCTATGGTACGCTTTTAACCATAGGGTTAATTAAGGATAAACTCAAGGAATATAGTGTCAAGGACTTATTGTTTATAATAATTAAGCCGCGAGATAGGATAACACTTGGCGACTTTACGGTAGAATTCATTCGTGTTGCACACAGTATAGCTGATGGTGTGGGGCTTGCCGTTGAGACCCCTTATGGCACAATTATACACACGGGCGATTTTAAGTTTGATTCAAGCCCAGTGGATGGCGAGTTTTTGGATATATCGAGATTTGCGCATTATGGTGAAAAAGGTGTGCTGCTTTTGATGTCTGACAGCACAAACGCCGAGCGGGGGGGCTTTACCCCGTCAGAAAAAGTAGTACGTGCTGCCTTTGAGGATGTCTTTGCAAAGGCTGCAGGACGAATAATTATAGCTACATTTGCCTCAAACATCCACAGAATTCAGCAGGTGGTAGATGTTGCGGTTGAGTTTGGTAAAAAAGTTGTTTTATGCGGCAGAAGCATAGTGTCAAATGTACGAATAGCAATGGATCTGGGCTACCTGAGAATACCGTTTGATACGTGTCTTAAGGTTGAAGAGATTAAAAACCTTAAACCCGGAGAGACAGTCATCGTAACAACAGGGAGCCAGGGAGAGCCCATGAGCGTGTTAACCCGTATTGCACGCAATGAACATAAGCAGATAAAGGTTAAAACAGGAGACACAGTAATAATCTCGGCAAAGGCAATTCCAGGCAATGGGAGAGCGGTTGGTAAAATAATCAATCAACTGTTTAAGATAGGAGCTGATGTAATTTATGAGAAGGTGGCAGATGTACACGTCTCAGGACATGCCTCGGTTGAAGAGCTTAAACTGATGCTTAATATCACTAAACCAAAATACTTTGTACCCATTCACGGTGAGTACAGACACCTTCACCGCCACGCGTACCTGGCCAAAACTCTTGGCATTGCTGTAGAAAACATATTTTTACTGTCCAACGGTAATGTGCTTGAAATCAACCAACAGGAGGGAGTTCTTGCCGATGGAGTAACTGCAGGGAGAGTTTATATTGAAGGAAAAAACCTCTGTGATATTGGCGATCTGGTGCTTAAGGAACGGAGGCGGCTTGCTCAGGACGGCGTTGTCATAGTGCTTATTTCTATAGCGAAGGAGGACGGAACAATAGTCTCAGGCCCCGATATTATAACACGAGGTTTTGTCTTTGAGAGCTCTTCAAAAGAGATTATGGATGAGGCCAGAGCTCTCATTCTTGCGACTTTCGCAGCACTGGATGATTCTTTTGAAAAAAACGTAGCAAATATATCTGCTAAAGTAAAAAGCATCCTGAGAAAGCTTATACGAAATAAAACTGAAAAAAGACCGATAATTATGCCGGTTATAGTAGAGGTTTAGTTGCACCAAAAATTTGACATTACGTTAAAAGGTTTGTTGAAAGATATACCTGTCAAGTTCCTAAAAATTATATCGGGTTTTGATAGTGGAAAATTTCTTGATACTCAATTGACAAACGTAAATATCCTGATTCCTGACTTGTTAATAGAGCTCACTGACTTAACTATTTTACACGTAGAAATTATGAGCAATCCTGAGAAAATGTTGAAGCGGATGTTTCTTTATTATGCACTTATTTTCAATCACTATGACAGGTTACCAAAACAGATACTTTTGTATGTTGGAGATAAACCTTTAAATATTGAAAACAAGATAGGAAATTATTCGTTTGAAATTATTGATATAAAAGACATAAACTGTTCTGAGCTACTTGAAAGTGATAAACCAGAGGATATAGTTTTAGCGATATTGTGTAAATCTGAAAACATGGATTTTACTGTCGCTAAGATATTGGAGAAACTATCTGTGCTACCATTAAAGGACAGAGAAGATTATATTTTGAAATTACTCTATCTATCCGACTTAAGAAAATTATATACTAAAATAAAACAGGAGGTAGAGAAAATGCCTATAACAATTAATTTAGAAGACAGCGATATTTATAAGGAAGCTGTGGAGAAGGGATTGTCTAAGGGTAAACTGGAGGGCTTGTTTGAGGGTAAACGCGAGGGCTTGTTTGAAGGTAAACGCGAGGGCTTGTTTGAGGGTAAACGCGAGGGGTTACTAGAGGGTATTGAAGGTATGCTTGAACTCAAATTTGGCATCAATGGACTTGAATTAATGAATATTGTCAGAGCTATAAATACTTTAGATAAATTGGAGGATTTTAAAAATCTTATCAGGAGTGCAGATTTAATTGACGAATTGAAGGATTTTTTAGGTAAAAACGTATAACATTAATGAGCTAAAATGCTAAGTCTGACCATAACTAAAATAGAGTAAGTTTTTAACGCACTTATTCATAAACTGATAGAATGTTCAATAGACAGTGTAAACCCTTGAGATGAAATATAAAATAAATTTTACGTTATCAAGTACATTAATACGAAAATAATTTAATGGAGGGAATGCAGTGGAGATAGTACAGGCAATTGTTTTAGGTATAGTGCAGGGAATAACAGAGTTTTTTCCGATAAGTAGCACGGCTCATCTGATTTTAGTACCTTGGTTTTTTGGATGGACCGGGGCTGTGGATTCACTTGAGTTTGATATTGCTCTGCATGTCGGCACGTTGCTTGCGCTTGTTACGTTTTTTTTCAAAGACTGGCTGGAAATGTTTTTTAAAGAACACAAGAGAAGACTTCTTTTTTTGATTATAGTAGCAACTGTGCCAGGAGCAATAGCCGGTAAGTTACTTGATAAATTTGCAGAGACCTCGTTAAGAAGCCCGTGGGTAATAGCGGTTAGCCTGATAGTGGTTGCAATTGCTATGTTTATTTCTGAACGGATTGGAATCAAAGTGCAGACAGCTGAAAAGTTAAGTTACTTAGATGCAGTGTTAGTTGGCATAGCGCAGGCTTTTGCCATAATTCCAGGAGTGTCACGCTCTGGTGGCACTATTACTATGGGAATGTTTTTAGGAATGAAAAGAAATGAAGCTGCAAGGTTTTCTTTTTTAATGTGCACTCCGATTGTAGCAGGGGCTGCAGCTTTGCACGGTCTTCACATACTGAAAGCACATGGTGCGAGCTTTAACATGCCGATGTTTGTCTTTGGTGTGCTTGCCTCTTTTATATCAGGGGTGTTAACAATTAAATTTCTACTGTCTTTTTTTAAGAGATTTTCATTAAACGGTTTTGTTTATTACAGGATTATTCTTGCTCTGGTAATAATAGTAACGATGGTATGGCAGAAGTCGTAAAGGGAATAAAGTATGAGATAAAGGGGCTTATAGCCGTATTATTAGCGCTCTTTACGGCAACGTCTCTGCTTACTTATAACAAGTGGGACCCCTCCCCTTTTACCTATACCGATACATCCGCTACTAACTATTGCGGCGTTGTCGGCTCATACTTTGCAGACATATTGCTGTCTTTTATTGGCAGCTGTGCGTTTATATTCCCATTTTTTCTGTTTTACTATGGGTTGAGGAGGCTTCTTGGCTCTGTAAAGAAAAAAGAAAACCTTGTTGGCTCACTGCTTTTGTTAATTACGTTGCCTATGGTTTTCGCTCTTGTAGCCGATACCTTTAGCACAATGGCAGTGCGTGGAGGGTTATTTGGCGTTGTTTTGATTAATATTCTAAAAAAACCATTCTCACCGGTGTTTGCATACATTGTGACACTGTCAGTTTTTTATACATCAATAGCTCTGATGCTGCCGATTAACCTGACATCTATATCTTTCAGACGGAATCCTAAGGCAAAGAGCGATCCAATTACTGTTGCCACTGATGAGACTCCCACAGACAGCGGCATAGAGCCAGACTTTAAAATCATCAAACATAAAGAGGAGCCGCCTGAGGAGGAAAGGAAACCCACAGTGGCAGTACGGCAGTTTAAGATGATGCCGGAGGTGCGCGAGGGCCAGTACACGCTTCCAAAAGTGGAATTGTTAAGCAACAATGATACTGAAAAGTATGAACTAACCAGAGAGGAGTTGATCCTGGCTGCCGACATTTTAAAAAACAGGCTTTCGGATTTCAATGTCGATGGGAAAATCTCTCAGGCACACCCAGGCCCTGTTATAACCATGTATGAGTTTGAACCAGCACCAGGTGTTAAAATCAGCAAAGTGGTGTCCCTCTCTGATGACCTTGGGCGTGCTATGGGCGGAATTAAAGTAAGAGTGTCATTAATACCCGGCAAGACCCCAATAGGAATAGAGGTGCCTAATGAGAAAAGAAGTGTGGTTAGCTTAAGGGAAATTATAGCGTCAGACAGGTTTGTTAAAAAAAGTTCACTGTTAACACTGTGTATGGGTAAGGACATCTATGGTAACCCTATAGTGGAGGACCTTGCCAGAATGCCGCACCTTCTTGTAGCTGGAACAACAGGCTCAGGTAAGAGTGTAGCCATAAATTCGATGATTATGAGTATCCTTTTTAAAGCTAAACCCTCTGAGGTAAAAATGCTGATGGTTGACCCGAAACTCCTTGAGCTTTCAATCTATGAGGGAATACCGCACCTGATTTCAAATGTTATAACAAGCCCTAAAGAGGCCTCAGATGCTCTAAAGAAGATGTTGCTTGAGATGGAACGCCGTTATCGTCTGATAGCCGGACAAGGGGCAAGAAACATAGAGATGTTTAATGCTTCAGTGGCCGATGAGGAAAAACTCCCTTACATTATAGTAATCATAGATGAGCTGGCGGATTTAATGTTTACGGCGGCAAAAAATGTGGAGGACTCAATTGTGCGCCTTGCACAGATGGCAAGAGCATCTGGGATACATCTAATTGTGGCCACACAGAGACCCTCAGTAGATGTCATAACAGGGATAATCAAGGCTAATTTCCCGTCAAGGGTGGCATTTATGGTGTCCTCAAAGGTTGACTCAAGGACGATTCTGGACACTCACGGGGCGGAAAAGCTGCTTGGCCGCGGCGACATGCTGATGCTTAGCCCAGGCGCTAAGATAACCCGCGTACACGGCGCTTTTGTTGATGAAAGTGAGATAAAAGCTGTCGTTGATTTTGTTAAATCGCAGGGGAGACCGGATTATTCTATTTTTGAAAATCTGATAATGGAGGAGGCACAATCTGACGACACTGACGCCACAGGCAGTGACAAAGATGACGTGTATAAAGATGTAATCAAGTATGCCCAAACTATGGGAGAGGTATCAATATCCTCAATACAGAGACGGTTTAAGATAGGCTATAACAGGGCGGCGCGTATAATGGATATGCTGGATGAGGACGGACTTGTAGGGCC
>JADFYB010000007.1 GCA_015233245.1 Nitrospirota bacterium
GAAATCGTCCGCTAAAACAGTATTAAACAATGTTTACGAAATAGTGCATACCATTGACCACGGCATGGAGTCATACAGAGAGTCAGCGCTTGCGGCAAAAAAAAGAGAGCTTAAAAACGTCATCATGATGGCTGAAAGTTACATTAACATAATGGAGGCTCAGGCTAAGGCAGGCACTATCTCCCAAGGCAATGTTGAAAAAGAGATTTTGGAAACTCTCAGTAACTTTAAATACGGCAACAATGATTACATCTTTGTCACTGATTATAATTCATTTATACTGGCACACCCGGACAAGAAGGTTCTGCATACCGACTGTTCAAAGTTAGCCGATGTTACAGGCAAACTGGTGGTGTCCCCTATTGTAGAAGGGGCTTTAACGTACGGTGAGGGGTACCATACTTATAAGTGGAAAAGGCTTGAAACCGGCGATGAACCACTGGATAAGTTAACCTATTATAAAAATATGCAGGAGCGTAAATGGGTTCTTGCTACCGGAGTTTACATTGATGATATAGAAAAGGCAATGAACTCTATGAAGATATCTGCCATTGACAACTTGCGGCAGATACTGAGGGATGTTAAACTGGCAAAAACAGGCTATGTGTTTATATTTGGCGCGCAAGGCAGTGGATACTATATGACCATTCATCCTATTAAGGCCATGGAATCTACAAATATGAAGCAATACCTTGACCCGGTAACAAAAATACCGCTTTATATAGAGCTGATTTCAGTTGCGGACAAACCCGACGGCTTAAGATATAAGTGGGACAGACCCAACGACCCCGGGAACTATGCTTACGACAAAATTGCCTTTGTTAGGTATTACAAACCGTTTGGCTGGTACATCGGCTCCTCTGTGTATGTGGATGAACTTGAGAGCAGCTCACACATACTTGGCAACCGTATTTTGGCCATTGCATTTTTAAGCCTTATATTTTTGGTATTTTTAGGATATGTTTTTTCAAAGAAAATGGTTGCTCCTCTGAAGATGCTTGCAGAGACGGCATTACGCATTAAGGGAGGGGATTTAACTGCCACAATTACTATTAATCGTGATGACGAGATAGGCATACTTGCCGATGCCTTTAACAGTATGGTGGGGGAGCTTAAGGAAAACATCATGTCCCTGGATGCAAAGGTAAATGAACGAACCTCTGAGCTCCAGGCAGCTTACGATAAACTAAAAGCCGTTGATGAGATGAAATCAGCGTTCCTCTCTAACGTCTCTCACGAGTTGCGGACTCCGTTGACGTCAGTGCTGGGGTTTGCAGAGATTATAAAGCAGTCTTTTGAAGAGACCGTTATGCCACATGTTAATGTGGAAAGTAAAAAGGTGGATCGCTCTGCAAAACGCATTAAAGAAAACATAGAAATTATAATATCGGAAAGTGAGCGCCTTACGGCTCTTATAAACGATGTGTTAGATATTACAAAAATGGAGGCAGGTAAGATGGTTTGGAAAAAGGATCCCATTAACCTCCAACAACTTCTAAACCATGCTGCCAGGGTAACCTCCTCTCTTTTCCAGAGAAAAAACTCCGTACGGCTCGTTATTGAGACAGAAGAGAATATGCCTGACACAGTAGGAGATAATTACAGAATTCTACAGGTAGTAATAAACCTGATTTCAAATGCTGTGAAATTTAGTAAACAAGGCGATATCAAAATAAGAGCCTCTTACGATAATAGCAAGGAGGAGATCCTGGTATCTGTAACAGATACTGGTATAGGCATTCCGAAGGAGGAGCAGGATATGGTTTTTGAGAAATTCAAACAAATTGGTGACACTCTTACAGATAAACCAAGAGGGTCAGGGCTTGGGCTTCCCATTAGCAAAGAAATTGTAGAGCACCATCGGGGGCGAATCTGGGTTGAAAGTGAGCTCGGGCATGGGAGCACTTTTTGTTTTACAATGCCAATGATACAGGCTGAGGCTGCCACCTCAGGATAACATTAAATTGAGGAAATAACGTATAATGTTTATAAAGAGGAGGATAAGTGGATCTTTTTAATTTACGAAAGTTCCTTCAGAAAAAAGATACAATTAAACTGATAGACTCGCTTACTAACTCTCTGGGGATAAACGTCTGCATAGCAGACAGCACTGACACTGTCATATACGGTGCTGACAACCGTAACCACTCAGGGCTCCCTGTAATAGTTAATGATGCAAGCGTCGGGTGGGTCTATGGGCAGGATACAGCTAAGAGTGAAACGATTGTCACACTGCTTCATCACATGGTAAAAACAGAGATGGAGAGAAAAGCGCTGGCAACTGAGACACTTGATAAATACAACGAAATCACAATGCTCTACGATTTTGTAGAAAAAGTTAACACCTTTAATGTTAAAGAGATAGCAAACTTTCTTATAAATCAGGTGTTAGCACAAATCAAAGCCGATAACGTGTTGGTTATTCTTAAAAACGAAATAAGTGGCAAGCTTGAGATAGCGGCTGGATATGGTACAACCTATGACATTGGTAAGGAGCTGCCACAACAAACAGGAGCTGTCTGTGACATTATGCTTAGTGGCAAGGCTGCAATAATAAATGACTGCCGCTCAAACTCCTCATGTGTGTTGGATATAGGTAACATAAACTCCATGATATGTGCTCCGTTAAAAGCAAAGGAAAAGACCCTTGGTGTTGTAACAGCAAGCACAGAAAAGTCATATAATTATTGTGCGGATGATCTCAGGTTTTTCTGCACTTTGGTCTCTCAGGCGGCCTTTGCCATTGATAACGCAAGGCTTTACGAGTCTCTTAAGGGAGCTTTTATTAAAACAGTTCACACACTTGCTGAGACCATTGAACAGAGGGATCCCTACACAGGAGGGCATACAAAGCGGGTAATGAGCTTTAGCATTGCTATAGCCGAGACCCTCAAGTTATCAAGCAGGGAGAGAGAGAGGCTTGAACTTGCCTCGGTCCTTCACGACATAGGAAAGATAGGGGTCAGTGATAATGTGCTGCGTAAGACAACTAAGCTTACTGATGAGGAGTTTGAAGAGATCAAAACACATCCGGCCAGCGGACAACAGATACTGTCTTACATAGAAGAGCTAAGAGACATAATACCGGGGGTTAAGTCTCACCATGAGCGTTTTGATGGCAAGGGGTATCCTGAGGGGCTTAAGGGCACGGATATAGACCTGATAGCACGGATAATAGCCGTTGCTGACTCCTTCGATGCTATGACCTCAGACAGACCTTACAGAAAGGGACTGCCTTTTGAAGTTGCTCTATCTGAAGTGAAAAAATGCTCAGGTACTCAGTTTGATGCTGATGTTGTTGAGGCTTTTATAAAGGCATGTAGCGAAAACAAGATTAGACCCGCCGAACCGGGGAAATAAATTAAAGGAGGGACAGTAATAATGCCGATAATACTTATAGCAGATGATGAACAGCACATACGCATGTTAATCGAACAGACCCTCGAGACTCTGGAGGATGAGGGAGTGGAGATTCTTACAGCGGAAAATGGCGCTGAGGCGCTTGAAATAATTAAGGAAAAACGCCCTGAGCTTGTTTTTCTTGACGTTATGATGCCAAAGATGAACGGCTTTGACGTGTGCCACACTGTTAAGAATGTACTTTGTATCACAGGAGTATATATAATAATGCTAACAGCTAAGGGTCAGGAATTTGACAAGGAAAAAGGCGTCGAGAGCGGCTGTAATGAGTATGTCACAAAACCCTTCAGTCCGAGGGAATTGAAAAACAAGGCTAAGGAAATACTTGGGCTTATATGAGAGGATAACTGTTGTGAAGGCTTACGGCATGAGGCGGATTGCGTTATCTGCCCTTGTGGTTGTTGTGTTACTTTTAGCAACAGGGTGCGCTAAGAAGCAGGTGATACGTGAGCCTGAATCTCTGGAGCAGGAGACAAAAACACCATATGATGTTTTAGAGAAAAACATTTACAGCGCAACCAAGCCTTTCATAGGAAAAAAATACAAGACAGGAGCTAATCCTGAAAAATCTCCGTACACCGATTGCTCTCACCTTGTATGTGCAGTAACAAAAAACTCACTATCTGGCAGCGGCTTTGATTTTAAACCTCAGTACCTGCCCTCCGATAAGATATACGACATGTCTTACGAGGTAACAAAACATGAAATCCGGCCAGGTGATCTGATGTTTTTCACAGACAGTAAAAACAGCCAAAACCATGTAGGTTTAATCACAAGGATACACAAAGGGGCGGTTTATTTTGTGCAAGCATCTTCACAGGCAGGCGTGGTGGAAAGTTCAACTAAATCGGATGCATGGGAGTATTACTGGAAAAGGCGGTTTGATTCTTTCAGGAGATGGAAAAAGATAGTTTTTAAAGAACTCGGATTAAAATATTAGTAATTGAGTTGAAATAATTATTATTTGATGTTAAAATAACTTATAGTTACCAAAGAAAGGTTTACAGAGACGGGGAGAATATGAAGAAAAAAACATTTATACTAACGGTTACGGTTCTTTTGTTACCGCTTGTGCCTTTTTTTCTGCCAATAGCGTTGATATACTTGTTTGCGGCAATTAATTTGAGCAAAGGTTACAGCAGACTTTATTGCGGAGGGGTTAAACCTACAACACGGGAAATTATCATCGAGAGCCTGCAGGACAAGGGAGTAGCAGTGCCAGCATGGCTTAAGACCAAGCCAAGACCATGTTACTAAGCCTTAGTTCCTTCTAAACAAAGCTAGTTGCTGACCTTTTTATCATTGCCTTTAATTTCCACGTATAGCCGTATTAGCGATTTTTCATCCTCAGTAAGGTCAAGAAACTGCCCGCCTGCGAATTGGTAACCGCCTGTGATTTTTGAGTTTTTTATCTGAAGACGGATGTTTTTAAGGTGTTTGTCAAAAATCTCAAACTGCAGCTCATACACACGTTTTACTTTTAATGATTCGTGGCCTGTGGCAAATGCCATGGTTGAAATCTTAAGCAGACAGCCACTGACGCTGAAGTTAAGAATAAGAGAGCGGACGGAAAACCCTGTTTCCGGCTCTTTAACAACAGCACTACAGTTTGCAATAAATCTGCTGTGGCGTCTTTTTTTGGCAGGGGATTTCTCAAAATCTGAAAATCCCCAAAGTTTATGCGGATTTATGTGAAGATTTACGTCCGAGTATGAAAGCATCTCCACTACGGCGTAATCGTCCTCAGACGTGTCACGTTTTATTGGGTTAGACGATGGAAATCCATTTGCCTTCAATATGGTTTTAACCACAGGGGTATTAGCAAGTTTTCCTCTTGCTATAACTACAGCAACCTCCTTATTCTTAAGTTTAACAAATGACCCGGGAGGATAAATCCCCAGATGTTTTATAAACAACATGGCAAGCGTTTCATCCACATCTTTTCCCTTTTGAAGAAAAATCCTTTTCATTGCCTCGTTAGCATAAAGAGGCCCCCTGTAGTTTCTCTCAGATACCATAGTGCAGTATATGTCGGCAAGACGGGCAACCCGTGAGCTTTCTGAGATTTCCTCTCCTTTAAGTTTCATGGGATAACCGCCTCCGTCATAGGATTCATGGTGTTCCATGACAGTGCGCAGCCATAGTTCATCCTTTACCCCGTGTGCCTCCAGCATTTCAACACTTTTTGCAGGGTGGTTCTCTATTTCCTTGCGTTGGGATTGTGTCAGAGGAAGAGTTTGGCGCAGCAGTACGTTTTGAAGTTCTACAATTGATATATTCATAGTGACAACGGCGGCTATCAGTGATTTTCGCCACTCAGAGCTCCGGTTGAGCCTCCTTGCTATGATTTCAGCCACTGTTGCCGTATGAATAGGGTGTTTTACAGTGTATGAAAGACTTCTGTCCATGTAGAGAGCACCCAAAGATAAGTCCTCGTCATCATAGCAGCACTGCTGAATACTATCGGTTATCTGATTGACACGCAACGACATGTTTAACTTTTCAGATGTATCTTTTACGAGGCTGTTGTAGTTATCTGTTACGCTTTGGATTATCTCAAACGGGGTTTCAACCATTAAGCTGCCCTCACCTGCCGATAAATCTTGCTCGAACTCGTGGTAAACCGTCTTTGCATATGGAGTCATGAGGTCGTTTAACATTCTGAGTTCGCCCTCGTTTCTTACCACATAACCACGCTGCAGCATGAGTTTTCCATGAACGTCATAAACGGGATGTGTAAGAGGTACACCAACACGGATGTCTTTAAGTCCTATGAGTCTGCTTTCCATTGCAGGCGCCTTATTGAGAAGTTATACCAATTATATTTTACTAAATGAAAGACTCACCCCATAACGGCAGGAGTGACTCACTCCCTCAGACTTTCTTTACTTTAAGCACATCTTTTAGATTTAATGTTTCAAGCAAAGTGAACAATCTCTCATCTTTTACCAAAAGTTTAATTCCTATTTGATTTTCCAGTACAATCTTTAGCAAGTAACCTATTAATGAGGACGGCATCGAGACTGAATCAACGACCTTGATTGACAAGCTGTTTGTCCCCTTTTCTAAAAGGCTGCTGAGCGAGCCTTTGATTTTTAAATAATCATCTATTGTTTTAATATGGCCAGTTACTGTTAGCTCAGAGTCACTTGTTAACATGATTTCCATAGTTTCCTCATCCTATCGCGTTTATCAGTACCGCAATGGTACCTGGTTCATTATACAATACCTTATTTGAAAGAGTTTTTGCAATTTTAATTCCCCTGCCAGACAATTGTTTATTATCCGGATTTGCGTCGTTAAGTTTAGAAACATCAAAACCAAAACCTTCATCCTCAATTTTTATCACTAAAAATTCTCGTATTTGATGTTTAATGGTATTAATGGTTACTGTTATTTTTTTGTCAACGAGTTTTTCTTTCTCAAGCAGAAAATCCTCGTATGTGCCTTTTTTGACCATTTCATTTTTTTCGCTTGATTTTATGTTCAGATTGCCGTGTTCGTAAGCGTTTATCAGAAGTTCATTGAAAGAACTTATAGTTGCAACATTCAGCTCTTCTTTTAAACCTATAGAGGACAGATATTTTTCCACCTCACATCCAAGGTAGTTAACCTGTTCAATCCGGTTCTCTATTACGAAGGTCTGTTGGTTTTTGCTAGGGCAGTTTAACCTCTGAAGCAGGATAAATGTAATATCGTCTTCGGATGTTTCCGTTGCTGCTTTGAATTTTTCGTATAAATCATCTTTGAAAGCAGAGTTAAGGAAATCGTCTTCAAGCTCCTCTTGGTAAATGCCGCTCTTGTTTATAGTGCGGCATTCATTTAAGCCATCGCTATAGATGAGGATCTTTGTTATGTTTTTAAGGCTGCAACTGTTAATAACATGAGAGTTGATATATCGCATAATTGGCAGGTTATTACATCTCAATTTAAGCAGTGAGCCGTCAGATTTTTCTATAAGCACAGGCGGCATGGAATATATGGCATAGTCCATGGTTTCATTTTGAAAATCGAAAAAGACAAAAGCTGCACACAGGATTTCCTCAGATAGAAGCTCTTTTTTTATAAACTCAGTATAGTTTACTACAAAATCCTTAAAGTCAAAATTGCCGCTTTGTTTACTTTGGTCAATCATGTGATTAATGAAAGAGGTTGTAAGGATGGTTGTGACTGAGGCAGAAAGACCCTTACCCATAGCATCGGATATACAAAACAGGTACTTTTGGCTTGACACTTCTCGTATGGAGTAGCTGTCACCGCTTAATATATCCAATGGTACGTAGCAAACCCCCACAAACCATAAACTTTTGTCAGGGGATTCAATTGTTCTATGGCTGAGATCGTTTTTTATTATTTTAAGCTCTTTTAGAAAAGCCATCTCCTGTTGTGCCGAGTGGTATTTTTCCTTATACCGGAGAATTTCAAGTTCCTGGGCCTGATTTTTTTGTACAATATCCTCCACCACGTACTGTGAAACAGCCATTTCAATGGCATCAATAAGGGCTGGCATCTGAATCGGTTTTATGACAAACTGTGTTACGCCGAGATTGATTGATTCAATTAAGAAATCCGTGTCAACATAACCTGTTATCAGGATAATAGGAATCCGCTGGTTAATTTTTCGTATTTTCCTTATGAGATCGAGGCCGTTTAGCTCAGGCATCATGTAATCTGTGAGGATGAGGTCAATGTGGTTTTGGTTAAACTTCATGAGTGCTTTCATCCCGTCCTCAGCCACTATGACATCTTTAAATATGCGCATCAGCTTTCTGATAAGCCACGGTGCCGACTCGTCATCAACATAGAGAACGGTTAATCCCTTTTTTATTTCAAATAATTGGTTGAAATCAAGCATAATTATATCAGCCGATGATAGATTATAGTTTATTGCGGCCTTTGCCGTCAACTTTACTAAAATTTTATAAAACTTTACACATTGACGCTTTGACTGTAAAAATGGTTGAATACATAGGATACTTATATTCGATAAAAAGATTTTATAGAAAATGATTGGAGCAAACGCAATGACAGAACAAAGAATTATTAAGAGGTCGTCGGCAGAGATGGTTAATAATAGAAAGGGTTTTACGCTTATGGAGATACTCATAGTGGTTATGATTATAGGTCTTATTGCCTCTTTGATAGCTCCTAATATTATGGGCAGATTTGCTAGATCACAGGAGGAAATAGCCAAGGCGCAAGTGGAGATGCTCTCCTCCTCGGTACAGTCCTTCTACCTTGATATTGGGCGCTGTCCGGCTGATTTAAATGAACTGATTGCTTCTACGGAAAAGCTATGGAGAGGACCGTATCTTTCTAAAAAAATCATTCCCGATGACCCCTGGCACAGAGCCTATCAGTACAAGTGTCCCGGCGAACACGGCACTTTTGACCTCTATTCCCTTGGGCCTAACGGCAAAGTGGATGACCAGATAATAAAAAATTGGTAAACGAACTCCTGACAGACACCACACCTGCCGCTGACTCCCAATCGCTTAACTCAACCGGCGATAATGCTCCCCACGGGCTTTTTTCATCCTCACCGCTGATAGGACAGATACTTACCGATAAGTTTGGTATAAGACAAGAGGAGATAGCAAAGGCTCTTGACGTTCAAAATGAAATCGGTGGGTTCATTGGACAGATTCTTATCAGCACCGGCGCCATTACCGACTATCAACTGATTGAAAGTCTCTCCATCCAGCTTGGAATCCCAGCCTTTGACAGAGAGGCCTTCGGAGAGCCAAAAGATGATTTGGTTCAAGCGTTTGCCGGAAAACTTAATATTGACTACTTGATAAGAAACCGCTTTGTTCCCATTGAGTTACAACAAACCCCACCTGGGCTATCTGTCACGCTTATTACAAACGATCCGCTTAACGCTCCAATTATTGACTACATTACGATGGCGCTGAACGCCGATGTCACGGTGCTTCTTGCCACAGAACAGACCATCAACGAGTTTTCAAGACCATTTAAAGTGTCCGACAAAGACCTCGTATCACTTAGTCTTGACGATAATCCGGAGTTGCTTAAGGAGATGGCATCAGAAGCTCCTGTCATTAAGTTTTTAAATAATCTGCTTAGTTCTGCCGTTGAACTCAGAGCCTCAGACATTCACATAGAACCCTCAGAAAGCGCCCATCGGATAAAGATGCGCATTGACGGAGTCCTCCACGAAACGCAGGATGTTGAGGATAAGCTATATCTTGCCATTATTTCAAGAATAAAACTCCTTGCAGGGCTTGACATTGCCGAAAAGAGACTGCCGCAGGACGGTAAATTCAGCACTAAAATCGCATCGGCGTTGATTGATATCAGAGTGTCCTCAATTCCTTTTGCAATAGGCGAGGGCGTGGTTATGAGGCTTCTATACAGAGAGCGCCTCACATTTGACATCACAAAACTTGGCATCGAGCCCGATGTGGCACCTGTTATTTTAGACCTTATTAATGTGCCCTTTGGAATTTTGCTTGTAACAGGCCCCACAGGCTCCGGAAAAACCACCTCGCTCTACTCTATGATTAGCACACTGGACAGGAAAGAGAAAAAGATAATAACAGTTGAGGACCCCGTTGAGTACAAACTTGACGGAATAAACCAGATACAGGTCAAATCGGAAATAGCCCTCACATTTGCCGCCGCTCTTCGTTCCATTTTAAGACATGACCCTGATGTCATAATGGTCGGTGAAATCAGAGACCCGGAAACGGCTGAGGTTGCCGTGCAATCTGCCCTTACAGGGCACCTTGTGCTCTCAACACTGCACACAAACGATGCTCCAAGCAGTTTGTTTCGCTTAATTGAAATGGGGCTTGAGGACTATTTGCTTAATGCCTCTGTGCTTGGCATTATTGCCCAAAGAATTGTCAGAAGGAATTGCCCTCACTGCTCTGTTGCAATTGAAGCGCCAGAGCACATTGTTAAAAAGTATAACCTTAACGAGCTGATTAAACGATTCAGCGGACTAGATCTCTCTCTTAATTTGAAAAAAGGACAGGGCTGCAAAAAATGCTCCGGCACCGGCTATCGGGGGATGCTTGCCATTTACGAGGTGTTTAAATATACCGAGGATCTTAAGGAATTGTTTATAAAAGAGCACTCCATTGTCTCACTAAAACGGCGGCTTGTTGAGGTGCATAACTTCAGAACCCTCAGAGAGGACGGACTGATTAAGGTAATCTCAGGTATAACGACAATTGAGGAGGTGCTCAGGGTTACGTGAGCAGCTTTAAGTATCAGTGTGTTGATCTTACAGGTAAAGAAACAAGCGGGAATCTTAATGCCTCAACTATCTCTGAGGCTCGGACTGTGCTTAAAGACAAGGGGCTCAGGGTTGTCTCAATTACTGAGTCTGTATCCATTAAATCACCGTTTTCCTCTGCATCGTTTTCCATAAAAAAAACAACAGTCGGTGAAACCGATCTCTACAACATGTCCAAAGAACTGAGTGTGCTCTTAAGAGCAGGGTTGAGGATTGACAACTCCCTTGAAATTGTAACGCAAACGGCAGCAAATCAGGCCCTTAAGGAGTGCCTGCGCAGTGCGGTTAAGGAAATCAGAGCCGGTAAAAGTGTAGCCGATGCCTTCGAAAAGACAGGCACATTTAACAACCTCATGCTCTCAGTGATAAGAGTTGGTGAAAGTGTGGGCGATCTAAAAATGTCTTTTGAGCAAATCGCCGGCAATCTGCAGTTTCAAATTCAATTTAAGGCTGAAATCAAAAACAACCTGACATATCCTGTTTTTCTCATTCTTGCCAGTATGGTGACACTGTTTATTATCTTTAAATTCATAATCCCAAGGTTTTTCAGCGTTTTTGGCGCAGATCAACTGCAACACCTTCCCGCTGTCTCAAAAATGCTTTTTGCAATGTCAGAGTACTTAAATATGTATGCAATTTTTGGAGTTATCACAGCTATTGTGTTGTTTTTTAAATATGTCGGAGTTAAAAAACTCTTTCACAGCGCTTATGCCCGTGCTTTGTCCCTACCTGTGTTTAGAACCCTGATACTAAACCTTGAACTTTCCAGATTTTCATATTCTATGCACACAATGCTCAGTAGCGGCATAGAGTTCATAAAGGCACTTAAGTACTCGATAGATTTAATTCAAAACGAAAGAATACGAAATGTGTTTCAACCTGCGCTGAAACTTATAAAGGAGGGGCGCTCTATAGGAGAGGTGTTTTCAGGCATTGAGATGCTCCCCGACATTGTGCCCAGCATGGTCACGGTTGGAGAGAAAAGCGGCAATATGAAAGAGATTTTCCTTGAGCTTTTTAACGTCTTTGACGACAGATTTAAACGCGCGGTTAAGAAAATCGTTATTCTCATTGAGCCTGCCATAATAATACTTATGGGTATA
This sequence comes from Nitrospirota bacterium, assembly GCA_015233245.1. GTDB lineage: Bacteria > Nitrospirota > Thermodesulfovibrionia > Thermodesulfovibrionales > Magnetobacteriaceae > Magnetomonas. Next base: position 11,788 of record JADFYB010000007.1, read on the forward strand.
ATTGTGGGGTTTATAGTGATTTCACTTATTCTTACCGTGATGAATGTGGGAAACATAAAACTGTGAGACAAAAGGGTTTTACCCTTATAGAGCTGCTTATCGTGATAGTAATCATAGGCCTTATTTTTGCTGTGACAGTGCCGGTCTCTGTCAGGATGTACAACAGGTATATGGCCTCCCTTGAAGCTGAAAAGGTTATGCTCTTTATGTTTAAGCTCCAAAGGGACTCATTTCTTGACGGAGATGAAAAACTGGTAGAAACCGACACAGGGCTAATAACGGTTAACGGAGTTCCCCAAAAATTCTCAGAGGAGTTCACTGTTAAATCAGAAGGGCCGCCTCCGGAATCACAATCCGGTAAAACCAAAAGTAACTTCGTATATATCCCTACCCCGATACTGTTTTTTACAAACGGCACAACCAGCGGAGGCATTGTGATGGTCTATGTAAAGGATTTCATTTTTGCCGTAAAGATAACTCCGCCGTATGGTGAGATTCGTATGAAGGCTCATAACACATGAGTAAATCGTTTCATTTAGCTTTTTACCGGCTCTTAACCGTTTTGTATGGGTAAAAGAATAAGTCCTTTTGTTTAATTATCAATAAACATCATCATGAGGACCTATGTTGAGGAGATATATGTTGTCGTCGGATAGCTTAAACGTAATACGGATGTCCTCGGTTACAAAACATGAGTATCTATCTTTCAGATTGCCTGAGAGTTTATGAGTTTTCAAAGAAGGTGTGAAAGGATTTTCTTGTAAAGTCTTTAAGATTTTCAGTAGTTTTTCATGTATTACTTTTGAGTTTTTGGTAATCCTGGATGACTGCCGCATAAAGTGCTTTTCGAGTTTAAGAGTGGGCAAAAATCATTCTCTCCAGTTTATTATCGCGTCCATAGCCTCTTCAGCAGTATTAAACGTATAATATTCGCCCCTTTCTTCGGCAGCCAGAGTTTCTTCGATAAATACTTTATTTTTACGTTCTCTCTCAGCAAGATAGGCTGTAAAATCGGCTATCTCTTTAATGCGCTCAGGGGACAACTCCGGCAGCATATCGATAATGCGTTCAATGTCGGGGTTCATTATAACGGCTACCGGAGCCTTATCAATAAACGTTTCGCTCATAAATATATAGTAACATAAGGGAGGTTTGAATGGCTATATCAAACAAAATTAGGTTTGAAGTATTCCTTACGTTGGTGTAATCTTGTAGATTACACCAACGCGGAGGCTCATAACACATGAATATATCCATTCTGAACTATGATTTAATTCATAATTCTTGATTCCATGGTTTTAGTCAACTATCATAAGAATTCTACTGTTTATGCTCAAAATAGTGCCTACCGGCGCTCATCATTATATTTTAACCTGCTAATGTCATCTTCCAATTTATCAAGGTCATGATTTATTCTCTCTTTTTCATGATAAGTAAGCTTTCCATCTACTTTCATGCGATCAATTTCTTCGACAATCCTGTCTAACTCTCTATGAAGCCTTTTTGCTTCGTGCTCTGACAGAGATCTGTTTCTAATCCCGTTTTCAATCTTTTCCTTTGCATGCTTAACCCTTTTGTGTATTCCCCCATGCCAATCCTCTTCAGCATAAGCAATTGCAACCATACCAAACATTACTATAACTAACATCGCCGCTAATGTCACTCTTTTCATATCCACTCTCCCTGTACCTTTAATCAATACCGCCTGAACATGGCAGCTCACTTACGGAATACCACAAGCCATAAATTAAATAAAACCATACAAAAAGTATCCTTTTTGTATAGTTTTAAAAGAACATTTGATAGCCTTTTCCCAATTAAAAAACTTTTGGGCAATGGATGCAACGTCTAAATAAATCTGTCACCGTTATTATTATATATGTATGTGTCCGTTTCTTGTCCTTTACTTTGTCCGTCCGTTCCTATTATTGTCGATATGTTCAATTTTAATATCTCTCACTTTAAAAACAGTACCCATAGGGGCAAATCCAACCTTAAACATCACTAAGGCGCTTATGGATGGATTACCATCAAATTCTGCTTCATATATTTCCTCTTTATTAGCTGGAATATCGAACGATCTATCATTAAGATAACGTTTACGATAATCATTATCATTTTGAATGTCTAATATTAATTGAAAAGCTTTATCCGATGATGCTATGAAGGTCATAAGATATTTTTGCCCTTGGTTTGTTTTAATAAAATTAGACCCGATGACCTGTATATTCCCCGCGGTTTCAATCAATGTTTTTTTGATCTTAACCTCAAAACCATAGCCGTTTGGGGTGAATTTGCAGGAATGATCCGTATTTTCAATATAAGGTTTACGCCATTGATTAACAGTCAACTCCTCTGCTTCAGCTCCAATCAAACAGACAAAAATAGTTACATAGAAATTGTTAATAAAGCAATAGACTTTTTCATATTATTCTCCTTACTTCTTAATCATTTTCTGCTCTATTTATTCACGTATAAAATACAGTGAAATTCAGTTGATTTTGCCTCCTTTGTAACACCCGTAAATGGATTATATAGCATGTAAATATTTTCAGCGATTTTTTTATCTGTCCAATAATAATAGTTTGGTAATTCGTTAACACATTTTTTTTCATTTACTATTTGAGATAACTCATCTTTAGTATGCGGCAACCGCTTACCATCCCTTTTTGCTTCAAAAGAAGCATCAAAAAATGTGTCTTTCTTAACATCACAGTCCGATTCAGATGGAGCTTTTGTTTTTGGAATCAGATGGTTTGATTCAGTTGGTATAGGCTTTACAGGTTCAGTGCTTTGTGGTAATACTTTATTTGTTTACAGTTTATTACTCTGTTTCTTGTGGTCTTTTGACCGTTCGCTATTGAAATAGTTAATAATAGTATGTATAGTAACATTGCTATATGTGTTATTGTTTCCGCCATTCTTTATATCTTTGCTACCCTTATATTGAATTATAGCAACTACAAACGTAATTATAGCAGTTATTAAAGCTACAACAATTATAATTATTTTAACAATAGATGTCCATTTTTTCACATAACCACCTTTGAACTGCGAATTTATTTATAGTTTATATTATATACAATAAACATAATATAAACTATTTATCAAATTATGACAGAATAATATATATAGTAATATGGACAGATTTATTTACATTTTCCTTAAGCACCTAAACTGGACAGAATGATTAAGGCAGCAAAATCTTGCGTAAGTGTACATTATTTATAGAGGCTTGTTATATTCCTACTGAGTGTTGTGTTATAGCCGATTTTGAGGTATAATATAGTAGGGCTGACGTTTTTAGAGGAGATTGCAAGCATTACAAAGGAGTATGATGGAAAAATACGTCTATTGGCAGAATGAGGTTGTGTGGCTTGGATATTTGGAGAAATATCCAGATTACATGACACAAGGTGAGACCATAGAAGAGTTAGAGGAAAATCTCAAAGATATTCTTAAAGAACTTTCAGGGAACGATATTCCTTGTGTTCGTAGAGTTGCCGAACTACAAGTCTCTTGAAAAGAAAAGACCTTATTTATAAGATAGAACATAATGGCTGTATCTTGATCAGGCATGGAGGGAGACACGATTGGTATCAGAATCCTAGTACACAAATTTCACAACCAATTCCAAGACATAACGAAATCAACGAATATCTCGCCAAACATATTATTAAGAGATTAAAATAGAGTACGGCTTGTAATCATGGCCGTAGTTGATATTACGTTTTTAATTTTGCTAAAACCTGACATTTTCACTTTGGCTAAACAGAGTCAATTCGCGTTCTTGAAATAAAAAACCATAGGGTGTATAATCTTTTAAATGCTTAAGCAGTCAACGCCGCTAAAAAAACAGTTAACAAACAAAGGGTTTCTTGTAATAGAGATTCTGATTTCCGGTCTTATCCTTACAGCCTCCATAGCGGCCAGCATGTACCTTTTCAGGATTGGCTACGAAAGCCTCTCACGCGCTCGGGATTCCAACATGATCTCAGCAAAAATGCCTGAGATAATAGATTTTCTTAAAAACTCCGACTTAGTAGAGACTAAAACCAGCGTTGATATGGGTGATGACGTCATACTTACGTGGAGAGCAACCCCTATAAGGCAAGGGAAACCTTCTTTGATAATTAATCCGATTAAAGACTACTCACTAACCCTGTATAGGATAGAGTTTGGTGTAACTTACAACCGATTAGGCAGAGAATATATACTAAATGTGCTCAGATATTAAAAAAAATACACGTTTCCTTACGTGGATTAAAGGTTCAAAAGGTTACACTTTAATTGAGGCGGTGGTGGCTGTGGCAATATTTTCTGCCATGATGATGCTTGCAATGGCAGCACTTAATCAGGGATTTAAGCAGTACAAGGCTGTAATGGAGGAGGGTGTTAACTTCTGGAAAATAGCCAGAAGCTACTGGCTGCATAAAAGTGTAAGTGGTGTGGTCTATTACTATGTGAGTGACGAGAAAAGACTTAGCTGGAACACATGGCGTCCTTACATCGTGTGCAGACCGGATCTGTTAAGCTATGTAAGTAACACCCCGATGGCAGGAGAGCTGCCCGTTGTCGTCTGGATAGTGACAGAGAAAAACTCCGCTAAAGATGCCCTCAATCTCATGTACTATGAGCTGCCGGTTTATACAAAAAACATGGAGGATATTAAGCAAGAATTTATAAGCGGAGCGTATAAAAACGGAAACTCCTTTTCAATTGTTGAAGATGTCACAGATGTTACAATGGAGTGTTACGCAATGGATTCGTTAACAAAGCTCTGGAGCTGGGTACAGAAATACGAGACGAAACCCGGCGTAACAATTTTACCCTCTGCTGTCAGAATAAATTACAGAAAACATAATAAAAATGAAAGTATTTTTTTTAATATCAGGGTAAATGGAACTTTTCACTCAGATCCTAATGTAATATAGTATAATATGTGTGGTTTGAAGGACTTGCACAGAATAAATTTAACATTATTACGGAACGAAAGCGGCTCAGCTGTTTTGTTGACGATAATGATAGCGTCAATAATAATAACGGTAGGGTTAGGGTTCAACTGGATTATCAAAGAGCATATAAAAACTGCAGGAGCGCTTAAGGATAAATCTGAGGCGATGATTTTAGCCGAATCGTCCTTCGATACTTCGATGTTTGCTATCCTAACCGGAAAACTAACCCAGGACGGAGTTGCCTTTACGGATGATTCACTCCTTGGAGCCTCTCAGATAATAGCTAATGGTAGTCCATTGTGGGTTAACGAAAACATTATCCTGCGCCTACAGGATGCTAACGGTATGGTTTCTCTGGCAGCTAACGGTAACACCCTGACAGAAGACTCCGCCTCTGATCTCAAAAAGCTGATAAACACTATTGCACCGGGAAAAAATGCAGACGAAATAGTTGATTGCATAAATGACTGGATTGATCCTGATGACCTGGTGCGTACAAATGGTGCTGAGTCAGACTACTACAGGATGATAGGCACAGGGTTTGAACCCAGAAATTTTCACCTGCAGTACCTTGAGGAAATTCTCCTTGTTAAGGGTATGGACATTCAGCTATTTAATAAACTTAAACCCTTTATCACTATGCTAAGAAATGAGGGTTTTAATGTTAACACAGCAAAACCAGAATTAATAGCAGCTCATTATGGCTTAAGTTCTGATGTTATCGAGCCTCTGAGGCAGCATATGAAAACTAACGCTACAGGGGCCATGGAGGCTCTAAAACAGATAGGGGTTGATACGTTATCCTTTTCAGGCACTCAGGCGCGTCCAACCGAGTTTTTTGAAATAACGCTTGCCGTCAGATCAGGCGAAAGTCTGTACCATATAAAGTCCGGAATCAGTATAAGAGACACGACAGGGTTTTCACCACATTCGGTTTACTATTGGAAAGAGGGGTGAGCAGGACTTGAAATCTGCTAATAAAATAGTTGATGGCATGAAAACCTACCTGAAAAAGACTTTTAAACGTAATACGACAGAAAGTAAGGCAGCCATAACAGCCTGCTATATATACGAAAGCGGATTTGATTACTTTAAAATTGGAAAAGACAAGGTTGACAGAGCTCTAAATGGCAGAGTTTCCTTTATAAACAAGATTTTTGGCAAAAACGTCCTCATAATCGGTAAGGAGCTCTCCTTTTACTTAAGGAGCAAGTATCCGCCCACAGGAGATAAAAACCTGATGGGAATGATTTCAAATGAACTGGATGAGCTCTTTCCAATGATCACATCCCCGGCATTTTATTTTCATGTATTTGAAAAACACGAAAACTACGTCCTTGTTGATATATGGGCGTGGGAAAGCGGGATTTCAGGCCGTATAGCCGATGAATTTCCCTATAACTACACAGTACCTGAGGATGTTTTGTTTAAATCCCCTGATTACGAGATCTCTGTGTTGCAAAATCATGGAAAAACCTTTCTGATAGCTCACGGACCGGAGGGTTTTGTCGGCACACGAGTGTTTGTCAGAGCTGTCAACCAAAGGGACGTGGAAACGTTCGTTAGAGGACTTGGAGCAGTAAGAGAGAAAATTAAGCTTATCAGGTTTTTTGTTTCAGAAGCGGCAGCGGGTATTAGTAAAGGGTTTTCGCTTACAATTCCTGTTTTGGAAACTGAGCCAAAGGACTATCCGGCAGTCCTTGATAATATAGCCGCCTTTAATCTCAGTCCATTTTTATCGAAACCGTGGTATGCAGGCATTGACATAGAGTTTGTTATGAGAGTTTCTGCTTATTCCTTTGTCTGTTACATGATTTCAACATACATGTCGCTACACAGACTGGATAACACTGCCACAGAGCTGCAGAGTAAGATTTCAGAGACAAATAAAAAAGTCTTGCTCTTAGCTGAGGTACAGTCTAAGGACATTACATCAAAAGTGCTGACAGCTCTTGCCACTAAAGTGAAGGAGACTATGCCGCCTCTTGAAGTTCTGGATGCGCTTGCACTTGCCTCACCGCAGGGTGACCGGTATCAGCAGATTCAGATAACCAACAGAAACGTAAATGCCATGATGCTTACAGCTGACCCAGCCTCTGCCATAAAAAGCCTTAGCACTAACCCTGCTGTGGAGTTTGTTCAGTTAGTGGGTGAACCTCAAAAGGATGCCAAAAACTCATACAAGATAAATCTGAGCATAACTATTGCAGATAAAGATAAACTTGAACAGGCTCTTATGATACAAAAAAACATTGTCACAGCCTCGTTGCCTTCTTTAAAAGTTGGAGATAGCAATCTTAACTCAATGAAAGCGCCCTCATCACCTCAGTCTGTGATTAAATCTGATAACAATCTTAACTCACTAAAAGCGCCCTCAACCCCTCAACCTGCTATTAAGTCCGATAACAAGGTTAACAACTCACTAAGGACGCCGTCGTCTCCTCAGGTACAGTTTAAATCTGGTAAGGAGTTTTAGCGGAAATGTCTCCGAACATAAAACAAACCGGAGCTGGTATAAGCAAGGACAGGATCCGAAAGATCGGATTTTTTCTGGTAGCACTTCTCACAATAGCGCGTTTTGGCATAGTGCCTCTGATAACTGAGGTAGAGAAAAAGAAGTCTGTCATTGAAGACTATAAGGTCACTTACGCCTCTAAAATGGAGCTCCTGAAACGCTACATGTCGATAGATATGAACGACTACCCTGAGGTAAATCAGGAGCTATCCCAGCTTGTTTTTCCAAAGGAAAGCAATAAAACCTCAGTTCAGACCGATATTGTCAAGTTTTTGACTACAACTGCTGAAGGCAGGCAATTAAACGTGTCAAACTTTCAGATGGTTGAGGGCTCAGAGGGTTCTGTTATTACAGAGGTTACCGTCATCATTAAACTTAGGGGTAAACCAAAAAAAATTATAGAATTTTTGAGAGAAGTCCAAAATCATAAACCTCTTGTCAGAATAAAAAACATTGAACTAAATCAATCCGGTGACACAGAGTATGCAGCTAAAATTGTTGCCTCTGCGTACATCAGAAAACCATAACTTGACAAATTATGATGATAAAAGAATATATTAAGGGTGTAACGAAACATTTCAGAGGGGGTACGGGGATAGTTAAACGTTTGCTTCCCGAACTGAAAAAACACAGAAAGGATGTCTTTATATTGTTGGCCATGCTCAGTCTGATACCAGTGTTGGTGGTTAAAAAGCCTGATATCAGTTTAATAACCACAGGACATGGCGAAAAAAACAAATATATTGACAAAAAAACACTCCTTAAGTTAGTTTCAAACGGGATTGATAAACAATATGTGGGGATCAATGACAGAAATATATTCTCTCAGGATGGCAAATACGAGGCTGAAGCCCCGCCAAAACCAACAAAGACTTACACACTTGTGGGGATAATCAGGGCCAAGATAATTCAAGTGTTTTTAGTGGATAATCTTGGAGGAACTTATATCATAAAACAGGGTGATACTCTTGATGACGGAACTGTGGTAGCCAGTGTGGATAACATATCAGTGGTGTTGAAAAATGGAACGGAGGAGAAGAAATTGAAGATTTTGACGGTGGAAAAGAAATGAAATTAAAATATTTTTTAATTATAATACCTGTATTATTTATGTTTTTGTCCTGCTCGATGTTTTATAAAGCTACAAAGACTGAAAACGATTCATTTACCAGTGTTTCAGGTAAAGACAATACAACAGCAGACAACATATCGCGGCGTTCTCCAGGCACTGGCTCTTTGCTTAATTTTGACGAAAAGAAAAAAGAGGGAAAGGATGAGGAGATTCCATATCCGGTTTACGAGAAAACCTCATCCGAAAAACTGGCAGCTGCGCTTGAACCTATAGATTATAAGAAGCTTGTGACTGAAACAAAACCTGTGATGATAAATGTGGATGGAATGCCGTTAAGCGATTTTATCATATATGCTGTGGGAGATGCCTTAAAGGTGACCTTTTTCATTGATGAGGCAGTAAAGGCGCTTAAGACCCCTGTTACTATCAGAATGACAAAGGAGCTTCCGCCTGAGACAGTGCTTGAGATTGTTGTTGAGCAACTTAGACAAAACGGCCTTCTTGTGGGAGCCCGTGGCCCAAGCCTGTACATCCTAAAACCTGCCGCCATTGGAGAGCCCACAGATGTGAAGTTAGGGCGTGGCCTTGTTGCAAGTTCCGCACGAATTGTTCAGGTGGTTCCACTTAGCTACGTAAACTCTGCAGATATTGTACCCCTCATAGGTGAGCTCTATAAAACAAGCGCAATTGTTAAGAACTATCACAAGGACAATTCAGTTATTCTTATTGGCACGGCTGCCTCAATGAAGGACATATTAAACTTCATAGAGGTTTTGGACGTACCGTACTTGAATAAGAAAAAAATCATGCTCATGAAACTTGTTTATTGGAAACCAGAGGAGTTCGTAACCCAGATGGCCTCAATTCTGGCAGGTACCGGAGTCACAGTATCATTAGACCCTAAGATGCCTGGCGTTACGTTTATTCCGATTAAGTTTTTAAACAGCGTACTTGCCATAAGTCCTGATGACACCTCAATGGAGTTGGTGATGAAGTGGAAAAATCGCCTTGATACCTCAGAATCGGCAGGGGCAGAAGAAAAAATTTACGTTTATACCCCCCGGTTTTCAATGGCGTCCGAACTGGTTGACTCCATACAGAGGCTTTATGGTTTAAAAACCGGCGTTACACAGCCAAAAAGTAAAACAACCACAGGTGGGCTGCCCTCATCCTCGTCAAAGCCAGCTGCCGGGAAATCTCAAACTGACGGTGAATTCGCGGTGCCTGCGGCGCTACCCAAAACTGCGGCTACGGCTTCAACAGGGCTTTTACCTACAGCACCGGGAGCAGTGGCACCAGAGGTTCCCGGCCTTAAGATAACTGCTGACGATAAAAGAAACGCTGTGCTAATGATGGCATCTCCGTCTATGTACCGAACACTGCTGGGTCTCCTTAAGGAGCTTGACACCCCGCCCAGACAGGTGTCAATAGAGGCAACGGTTGCCGAGTTGACTCTTGACGATGAAAACAATATGGGCTTTGAGTGGTACCTTGCCGGCAGGATGCTGGGTAACGTGCTTGGAAGTAAATATATTGGACCTTATACATTGGGCACCCTCGGCAACCTTGGAGTAAGCAGCGGTACAGGCTTGTCTTATTCTTTCACTGCTGACACTGGCAACCTGCAAGCGCTTATAAGTATGTTGGCAAAAGACAAAAAGGTTGAAATCCTCTCTAAGCCACACCTTATGGTACTTGACAACGAGGAGGCGACAATTCAGGTAGGAAATGAGGTTCCTGTTATAACAAGCGAGGTATCCAGCACAGACCTAACCTCAACCTCTTCAACGACTCCCAGCGTGTTAAGGAATGTCCAGTACCGGAGCACTGGAGTGATCCTGACTTTAAAACCGACTATAAATTCCGAGGGCCTTGTCACAGTTGATGTCAATCAGGAGGTAAGCGAGGCTGATACTAACACTACGTCAAGCATAGACTCCCCTTTGATTCTTAAACGGTCAATACATACAAAAGTAGTGGTTTCTGACGGAAATACAGTAGTGCTTGGCGGTATGAGATCGAAGTCGAGATCACACTCTGTAACTAAGATACCGTTTTTAGGGGATATTCCTATACTGGGATATTTATTTAAGGCAGATTCAGCAAGCGAGATAAAAACTGAATTGATAATCCTTATAACACCTAAAATAATTCATAATACCGAGGATGCTACATCGGTTACTAAAGAATTAAGGGAGGGTTTAGGCTGGTTTCACTAAATTAATTAAAATATACTTAAGTTTTTGAATTTATATACCGATAATATGATTAAAAACAACGGGTCGGGCAGGAGTCCGCAAAGGAGGTGGATTGGAACTAAGGGACAGAGAGCCGGGCGCAGGATGCTAAAGATTTATCATACAGGATGTGTGGGGCCGGTGTTAACAAGGTAGATTGTTTGCGTTAAAACGTTGTAGTATTATAGAGTTTTGGGCAAAGATTTTAAGTCTGTTGACATTGGAGGCAACAAGTGTTATTATTTAAAGTGCGTTGTCAGGGAGAGCTCTGAACGCTGGATGATTTTAAAACGTAAATATATAGAAAGGGGGTGTGGAGGGCAGACTTTTTGAAGGGAACTGCGTAGCAGGTTTTTTTATTCACTTATATAGAAAAAAATAGTAAGGAGGATGTAATGAAAAAGAGATTGGTATTAGTTTTTTTACTGGCTCTTGTTTTAACCGTGTTTGTTATAAAGGTTGGCACATATACAGCAACTGCTGCTGACAACGTAACTTACACATTGCCGTTCATTGGTGTTTCCACAAATAACGTGGTCTATTGCTGGGCATCAAACATGTCAAATGATAATGTGACAGTTTGGGTCTCTACGATGGCTAATACTCTAACCTCGGCACCGCCTGACCAGGTCAACTATCAGCTTGGCGGTATGATTATCTATGCAAAACAGTCAAATATGATAACTTTTACGGGAGCAACGACAACATTGGGTTCGGCTGTAGCTGACTTGTCACAGCAAGTAGGAACAAACCCAGCTACCTTATTTGGGGCAGCTCTTACATTCATAGGTAGTTATAACGGCGTAACCACAACGATAATAACTGCAGGACCAAACACAGTTTTTGGACCGCAGGTTACTACGACTATGAGTACGAACGGCTTGCCAACCGTGCCACTTAGCTGCTTAAATATGGGACTTGCTTGCTACCAGGGTACCACATCACCTAAACGTAACTTAGTTGGCTACTCTTGTATGGACAGTATTAATACGTATATCAATCCAATTAGTTACTAAGGTGAAGGAGGAAACTATGATGAAGAAAAGATTTATATATTTTCTGGCTCTTCTGCTGGTAATAACCGCAGTGGCTGCTAATGAAAGCAGTAAAAGCGTTATGGCTATGGATAATGTTTCATACATAATGCCGTTTTTGCACACTAGCTCCAATAATGTTGTGTATTGCATTGCCTCTAATATGTCATCAGATAATGCAACTGTCAATGTAACTGTAATGTCAAATCAAACAGGATACACTTTGGCCTGGAGCCCTGTATCTGTCTCAGGAACTCTGTATGCCAGAAATACGATGATGCTTACTTTCTCAGGAACAAATGTCACATCTAGCACAGGTGGATCCGGAGATATAAGCAGCTTTGTTACAGCAGATGCCCAAGCTTATGGTGCTATTATTAATTTCTCCGGCTCAAACGTTCAAACCTCTACATCGGGAGTATGGTATTTGGCTCCTACCTGTGATACACAAATAACCATGGGAAAAGCCTGTGGCAGTGGCAGCCCTGATAGCAACTCTGATAAGGGTGGAACTGTTCAACGGGGTGTCACAGCGCTGCCACGTTATACTTTCGGGCGAAGCAATCGTTTGGTAGGAACAACTTTATATGATGTGTATAATGGCCGGACGACTGTACCTTTGACTTGTCAGACTCTTCAGATGGCATGTTTCCAGGGTACAACCAGCCCTAAGAGAAATCTCGTTGGTTACATGTGTATGGATACCATCAATTCCATGTATCCTCCACGCGGTTTATAATTTTTGATGCAGGGCAGGCCTGAAAAGGCCTGCCTTACTTTTCACCGCTTATCAAACGTTATGAAATTCACTCATTTCCTTCCTAAAAGTGAGTTTTTTTTTAGAGTGTTGTATCCTTTATTAATAGTTTTATTTGCACTATTAACATATTCCAATACGCTTAACTGTCCTTTTATCTTTGACGACGATGCTATCAGAAAAGGGACCTCGCTTCCAACTCTGCTTGACCCCAGATTTTTAGTGAATCTCTCTTTCTTACTCAATTACAAACTTAACTATCTCAGCGTTAAAGGCTACCATGTTTTTAATATTATTATCCATGTAATAAATGGGCTCTTAATATATTCCCTTATTTCGCTTATTAGCAAGATTGAAGCAAATGAAAAAAACTACGGTTCTTGTCACAATAATACGCTGGCATTTTTTATTTCCTTAATTTTTATTACCCATCCTATAGAGTTGTTTGCCGTGACTTATGTTGTGCAAAGAGCTGCTTCAATGGCTGCTATGTTTTATCTGCTAACACTTATTTTCTATGTAAAATTCCGAATCTCACAAAGTACTGCTTTAGGAACAAAGAAATTTTACGCATTGTCGTTGCTATTTACTGTTATGGCTGCAAAAACCAAGGAAATCACCATTACATTACCCGTTATGCTTGCAATGTGTGAGTTTGTTTTTTTTGACGGTAGCATCAAAAAAAGGCTGGCTTTTGTGCTTCCTTTTTTTTTGATGATACCACTAATCATCATTCAGGTAAATGCAGTTGGAGTTGATCTTGTTTTCAGTGAACCGCAAAGTAAAATCTATGCACATTCCTCTGTTTCAGGCGCCATTGCTAAATCCCCACTTATTGCCAGTAACCGTTGGGAGTACCTCTTTACGCAGTTTAAGGTTATAACGACATACCTTCGAATGCTTTTTTATCCCCAGAACCTCACACTTATACATTATTTTACAGTGTCAAAAACATTTTTTGAACCAAAGGTGATTTTGTCTTTTCTACTACTGCTGACTTTATTTTCATTTGGGGCATATTTTGTATTCATTGACAACAAGAAAAGCAAATTAACCGGATTTGGTTTGATATGGTTTTTTGTGACCATATCCCCGCAGTCAAGCATAGTGCCAATTCAGGGGTGGATGATTTTCGAGTACAGGGCATATTTAGCCTCAGTAGGTATTTATATAGCTGTTATTGTGACAGTTTTTGAACTTTTAAAGACTCATTATAGGATTGTTTATATGTTGATGCTGTCGCTTTTTATTTTACTTACAATTTTGACTTATAACAACAACAAAATCTGGATAACTGAGATATCCATGTGGGAAAGAAATGTGAAAGTGGAGCCGCTGCATCCTGTCCCACACATAAACCTTGGAAGCGCTTACTTTGCTGCTAAAAGATATGACGCTGCTATAGCACAATTTAAACTTGCGATAGATTTGAGTCCTAACACGGCTGAAGCCTATAATGATCTTGGGTTAGTGTATGAACGTAAGGGGCTCTTTAAGGAGGCTCTGGAGAAATTTAAATACGCAATGAGTCTTGACCGCTCTTATGCCTCCCCTGTCGTTAACCTTGGTATGATGTATATGACAAGAGGAATGAATGAGCAAGCTTTGGAGGAGTTTAAGGCAGCTTTAGAAATCAACCGCTCTAATCCCGGCGCTCATATCAATCTCGGAGCACTTTACGCAAAAATGGGGCAAAAGGAAAAAGCAATAGAGGAATTTAAGAGAGTAATCGTTACCAATCCAAATATAGTTGAGCCATATGTTAACCTTGCAGCACTGTATGCAGAGCAGGGACTTAGTGCTTTAGCAGAGGATAATCTGAAAAAGGCCATGAAGGTTGATCCATACTTCTCGGACACATATAACATAATGGGCACAATATACGAGGAAAGAGGAGCTTTTAATGAGGCTTCTGCCAATTATCAAAAAGCAATCCGATATAATAATGACAATATAAATGCCCGCCGCAATCTTGCAGTGATTTATCTAAAACAGGGATTGATAAGCGATGCTGCTAATCAGTACCGCTATATTTTAAGCGTAGCACCGGATGACGTTGAAGCAAAGGGATCACTATTTTCAATACAACGGCAGTTAAACGGGCAGAGGCCTTAAGTTAATGTTTAGAAAAAACTCAATAATTTTGTTAGCCATTTTGGCTTCTGCATTTGTTCCTTATTTGAATGTGCTAAACGCACCATTTGTTTTTGACGATACTGTTATTTCTAATTTTATTAAGATGAGGAGTTTTACAGAAGTCAGGTTTATTACAGAAACTACTTTTACTCTTAACTACTTAATTAACGGCTTTTGGCTACCTGGCTACCATTTAGTAAATATAACATTACATGCGTTAAATGGAATATTTGTGTATTTGCTCATAGTTCAAACATTGAAAATACAATTTTCGCCAGTCAGCTCTGCTAAGAAGTATGCATTGTTCATTTCGCTGCTTTTTCTCGCACATCCGCTGCAGATTCAAGCTGTGACATATATCTCACAAAGATATACATCACTTGTTACTCTTTTTATTTTGTGTGCATTAAACATGTACATACTATGGAGGCGAGCCGTTACTGTGGAGGACAGCAGCGATGCATTAATAAAATATACTAAAAAGAAATCAGTCGGACTGTACATGTCGGCAATCATAATTGCCATGTTGTCCGTAAAAGTTAAAGAACTTGCAGTTGTGCTGCCGTTTTTAATAACTCTTGTAGAATTTACCTTTTTTAGCGGTAAAGTTAAATCCAGAATATTATGTGTTGTACCGTTTTTTTTGATTTTGCCAGCTGTGTTTTTTAATGCTTTGGGCGTATCCAGTATTTCGTTTGACAACCAGGTGCAAACCCAGTTTGTAACAGCTGGGAATATTCAGGATGTTGCTATAGTGTATGACGTAAAAAGCCCTCTGATAGCAAATACCAGGATGGAGTATATTCTTACAGAATTCAGAGTTATTGTTACCTATTTAAGAATGCTTGTGTTGCCTCTTAACCTGACTTTAGTTCATTATTATCCTGTTTCAAGGAGTTTTTTTGATTTAAGGGTTATTCTTTCGCTTTTATTTCTTTTGGCAATATTTCTTTTTGGAGTTTTTATGTTCTCACAGGGATATAAACAAAAAGATATCATGAAAAAACTCATCTCTTTCGGGATATTTTGGTTTTTCATAGGGATTTTACCCCAGTCAAGCCTTATCAATAAGTACGGTTGGACTATTTTTGAGTACAGAGTTTATATGGGATCCCCTGGATTCTTTATTGCCGCATTTTTTCTGACACTACACGTTTTTAGAAATAAACCTATGCAGATTTTCAATTATTTGATTTTGACTATAATTGTTCTCAGCACTGTTTCGACACTTTACCTTAACCGGAACTGGAGGTCTGATGTAAATCTTTGGGAGGATAATGTAAAAAAGGAACCGTTACATCCTGTTCCCTGCATACAATTAGGAATTGCCTACGGCAATGCTAAACGCTTTAAAGAGGCACACAGGGAATTTGAAAAGGCTGCTCAGATGGAGCCAGACTTTCCTGAAATACCCTATCACAACGGTAAAGTGTATGTTATGGAGGGGCAATATGACAAAGCACTTGAGCAATTCAATAAATCTATCAGTATAAACGATTCGCTGTCCTTTACACACCTCGATAAGGCCACAGTGCTTGCAATTAAAAATAAGTGGCCAGAGGTTATAGAAGAGCTAAGACTTACTTTGCAATGTGGAGAGAGCTCTTTTGCCCTTTATGACTTACTTGGACGGGCATTAACCGCAATCGGTAACATCAGGGAGGCGATAAAGACCTATGAATATGCTCTGAGCCAATACTCTGGCAGCGCTGAAATGCACAACACTCTGGGCAACCTATACACTCAGACAGGTAATTTTGCTTTGGCTGACTCAGAAATTTTAACTGCACTTAAGCTTAACCCTAACCTGTACGAGGGCTATAACAACCTTGGCGTTTTGTATGCTAACACTGGCAGGTTGACAGATGCGGTAAAGGAATTTCAGAGGGCACTTTCAATAAAAAAAGATTACATAACGGGATTTACAAATCTTGCTAATGCCTATATGGGACTTAAGATGTTTGACGATGCTGGCAGCACTCTTAATGTAGCAATAGAAATGAACCCTGAGAGCTTTGAAATATTAACCACAATAGGTAATATGCATCTGCTTAAAGGAAATAAAGCGATGGCCAGGGAATTTTACTTAAAAGCCTTAAAAATAAACCCTTCTTATACAGAGGCACTAAGAAACATCGAATTAACTAAAACCAATTAATCGTAAGTAATTATGAAACTCGTGTTCAAAGTTATCACTAAACAGGCCAGTTCCGAGTTTCTCTTCAATCTCTCGTATAGGATAGTATTTTACTGATTCTATTTCATCTTTGTTAAATACGACCTGTCCGTCATGGGTAAACGAGTACGAATAAACTAGTTCCGATTCATAGTCGTTAGAGTGAATGTATTTATAGAGGAAAACAGGGACATTTTTATCTGAGGCTATACCAAGTTCCTCCTCCATTTCCCTTTGCATGGCAACCTCTATGCTTTCGCCAAAGTCAACGTGTCCGCCCACTGAGGTGTCCCATTTGCCCGGTGCTACGTCCTTGTTGAGTGATCGCTGCTGAAGGAGAAGTTCGCCTTTGCTGTTAAAAACAAACACATGCACCACACGGTGTAAAAGCGTGTTATTGCCGTGAACCTCGCGTCTGAGCGCAGTTCCTATTACAGCTCCGTCAGTGGTTACGATTTCAACCAGATCATTTCCAACGTCGTTCATATTAAACAAGTTTCTTTTTCAGGATTTCGTTGACAAGTTTGGGGTTAGCCTTACCCTTTGTTTGTTTCATAACCTCGCCGACAAAAAAACCGGTTAGTTTAACCTCGCCGGCCTTAAATCTCTCCACCTCAGAACTGTACTGTTTTAAAATGCCATCTATAACGCTATCCAGTTCACCCTCGTTACTTATCTGAAGGAGTCCCTTCGATTTTACAATTTTTTCGGCTTGTTCTCCGCTATTAAACATTTCCTCAAATACGGTTTTCCCTATTTTAACGTTTATAGCGCCGCTATCCACAAGTTTAATAAGGCCTATGAGGTGTTCAGGAGTTACCTTACAGTCTTCAATCCGGGTAGAAGTTTCGTTAAGAAGCCTCATCAGCTCACCCATCATCCAGTTACTTACGGCCTTTGGGTTGCCTCCTTTATTTACAGCGTCTTCAAACCAATGGGCAATGCTCTTTTCCTGTGACAGCAGCTCGGCATCATAGAGGGGCAATCCAAAGCTGTTAACATATCGTCCCACTTTCTCATCAGGAAGCTCCACAATTGTTGCTTTTACCTCTTTAAGCATGGTATCGGAAACGACAATTGGCACAAGGTCAGGCTCAGGGAAATACCTGTAGTCGTGAGCCTCTTCTTTTGAGCGCATAGATTCCGTAGTGCCAGTTGATGTATTATAAAGACGGGTCTCCTGAATAACACGTCCACCTTCTTTAAGCACCTCCTCCTGACGCCATATTTCGTATTCAATCGCTTTTTCAACAAATCTGAATGAGTTTATGTTTTTGATTTCTGCTTTAACGCCGAGTTCTGAGGAGCCGATAGGCCTAAGTGATACATTAGCATCGCAGCGCAGTGAGCCCTCCTCCATGTTACCGTCACACACTTCAAGATAGCGCAAAACAGAGCGGAGTTTTTTCATAAACGCAGAGGCCTCTTTTGGAGAGCGAATCTGAGGCTCTGTTACAATTTCCATAAGCGGCACCCCTGCCCTGTTTAAATCAACACAGCTGAAGTCCTTCATTCCTTCATGGATATTTTTTCCCGCGTCCTCCTCCATATGGATTCGTGTAAGCTCAATCGTACTCTGTCCGTTTTCCATATTAAGCACAACCACTCCGCCCAGACAAATGGGTAGTTCGTACTGGCTTATCTGGTAGCCTTTGGGAAGATCTGGATAGAAATAGTTTTTCCTTGCAAACCGGTTGTATGGTGAAATTTTGCAGCCGAGCGCTAACCCCGCCCTAACAGTAAATTCAACAGCTTTTTTATTTATAACCGGCAACACTCCCGGCATTCCGATACACACAGGACAGGTCTGAGAGTTAGGCTCTGAGCCAAACCTGGTGCTGCAGCCGCAGAACATCTTAGTTTTAGTAAGCATCTGGGCATGTATTTCAAGCCCAATAACGGCCTCATATTTTTTCATAGCGTTGGCCTCCTTGTATGATGTGGGGTTGAGGCCTCATAGGCATAAGCAGCTTTTAGAATAGTTTCCTCATCAAAAGCCTTTCCAATTAGCTGAAGCCCAATGGGAAGACCCTTTTGGTCAAATCCACAGGGCAGAGATATGGCAGGCACTCCTGCCAAATTTACCGATATGGTAAAAATATCGCTTAAGTACATTTGAAGCGGATCGTTTACCTTTTCACCGATTTTAAATGCCGTGGTGGGAGCGGTTGGAGTGGCTATTATATCCACTTTTTCAAACGAGCGGTCAAAATCATGTTTTATCAGGGTTCTTACCTGTTGGGCTTTTTTATAGTAAGCATCGTAGTAACCCGATGACAGTGCATACGTGCCAAGCATTATTCGTCTTTTAACCTCAGTACCAAACCCTGCGGCACGGCTTGTCATGTATGTATCAATTAAATCATCGGCTGGTACTCTGAGACCATACTTTATGCCGTCAAATCTAGCGAGGTTTGAGCTTGCCTCGGACGTTGCCAGTATGTAGTATGTGGCCACAGCGTAACCGGTGTGAGGAAGGGAGATTTCCACAATTTGAGCTCCAAGGGATTCAATATGGGAAATTGCAGCCTTCACCGATTGCTCCACCTGGCTGTCCATGCCATCAATAAAGTACTCAGAGGGAATACCAACCCTCAATCCTTTAATATCCTTACCAATACAGGAGGTAAAATCCGGCACGTTAACTGTTGCCGATGTGCTGTCAAGCGGATCATGACCGGATATTAAATTAAGTAAAATTGCTGAGTCCTCGACAGTCTTAGTGATAGGGCCGATTTGGTCAAGCGAGGAGGCAAATGCAACAAGTCCAAATCTTGATACTCTGCCATATGTGGGTTTAAGTCCTACAACGCCGCAGAAAGAGGCCGGCTGACGAATGGAGCCTCCGGTATCAGAGCCAAGAGCTGCAATACATTCATCGGCGCACACTGCCGCCGCAGAGCCGCCGCTGCTGCCTCCAGGCGCCCTTTCAGTATCCCATGGATTTTTGGTTGTGAAAAACCCAGAGTTTTCCGTTGACGATCCCATTGCAAACTCATCCATGTTAGCCTTACCTGTCAGAATATAACCTGATTTCATCAGTTTATCTGTCACAGTGCTTTCATACGGAGGAATGAAGTTAGCAAGAATTTTAGATGAACAAGTGGTCTTAATACCCCTTGTACACATGTTGTCTTTTATTGCCATGGGTATTCCAAAGAGGTTTGAGCTTTGGTATGGCGGGAGTTCTTCAACCATCTCAAATGCTTTATCTGTGGTTACGGTAACAAAGGCATTTACAGTCTTTTCTACCACCTCTATTCGTTGAAACACGCTTTCAGTTAGTTCTTTGACTGTTATATCTTTATTTTGCAGCAACGCATTAGCTTCTTTTATGTTAAGTTTGAAATATTCCACCAAATTACCTCCGGCAGATTTTAATATTTTTATACAAGTTTAAGTTTATCATTAAATTATGAAACTTTTCAACAATTTTCCCCGGGAAGTACCACACCCTGGCAGCAGTGCTGCATTGATTGATTTAAGTGTTTTTATTTGTTATATTACTAAAATGATAGCAATAGAGACTGCAATAATAAGTAATAAAGGCATGCAGTTCTGTATGATGACAATACAAATGGCACTACACTTACAGATAGTGAATAGTCGTGCGAAATGCAACGTATAACAAAAGCCAACCTCTTTGATAGCGCTAAAAATGTAAAAATCATTTTGTTTTTTATTGCATTCGCTGTTTTTTCTCTGATTACTGTTTTCCGAAGAGTTGATGTGCTTTTATATCCGCAATTTTGGGCTGAGGATGGATTTATATGGTATTCAGATGCATATGCTGCAAGTAATTCTCTTCAGCCATTTTTAGTGCCAGTACAGAGGTATTTACAAACACTTAATCGTGTTGGAGCTTATGTTAGTATGTTTTTTGATATTAAGTATGCTCCGCTAATATTCAATATAATCGCAATAACCGTCCAGATATTGCCCGCAATGTTTTTTACTTCAGAACGTTTTGAACAAGTAGTCTCAAAATACTATCAGCGTTTCTTATTAGGGATTGTATATCTGACTTTACCTGGAGCATTTGAAACACATGCAAACCTAACTAATGGGCAGTGGCGTCTTGCACTGCTTATGTTTCTTATTGTTATTGCATCAACAAGCAAAAAGATTTGGTGGAGGATTGTTGATTGTGTTGTTTTACTACTTGCAGGCCTAAGCGGCCCATTGGTTTTTTTCGTGTTTCCACTTGCATTATTCCAATCATACCTGAAATCGTTTAAGACTTCTATTTCACATCTCATTGTGCTTGCAGGAGCATTTCTTTTACAAGCTTATAGTTTTATTTTTATAGTTAATCCAGGCGCTATGCGCTCAACTGCTACACTTGGTGCTGGGGTTTCTACGTTTATCAAAATTTTAGCCGGCAAAGTCTTTATGACAGGAACTTTTGGCGTAAGAACATATGATGTAGTGATGAATTGGCATATGTGGCAAAGCGGGATGCCTCCGGTTATAATTGCTACTTTGGGAATCTGTTTGATGGGTTACGCTTTTTGGAGAGGTACGTTGGAACTCAAATTATTAATAAGCCTTTCTATTGTCATTTTTGCTTCAATGCTTGTGACACCGCAAGTGTCTAATGTACAACCACAATGGACGGTTATGCTCGGGGCTGATGCTGGAAACCGATATTTTCTTTTTCCAGTCCTTGCATGGGTTATTGCGCTCATTTGGCTTTTTGTAAAAGCACAAAATAAATTTTTAAAAAATACCGCTGGAGTTTTACTGGTTTGTATGGTATTAGTCGGCATACCGAAAGATTTCTTTATTATGCCTTATGAGAATTATCACTTTCAAAAGCAGGCGATTGAGTTCAAAAAACTCTCACCCGGGCAAAAATATACCTTCATAATAAATCCTTCTGGCTGGAGGATGACACTCATAAGGAAATAAGATATGTTGTTTGTTGTCACGTTATAAATAGAATAAAGACAACCTGGAGCTTTACCACACCCCTGCAACAGCAGTGCCGCAAGCGGGGCAGTTGCCGTTTTTTATGGCGTTTGAAATTACGGTAAATCCGTCTCTTTTAATAAGGAGCTTTTTGCAGGTTGAGCAACTGGTGTTTTCTCCTCCCATGCCAGGCAAGTTTCCCTGATATACAAACTTAAGGCCGCTTTCATACCCTATTTCACACGCTCTCTTAAGTGTCTCTGCCGGAGTGCCCGGTCGGTCTGTCATCTTATATGTGCCATAAAACCGGCTCACGTGCCATGGGATTGAGGCATCTACAGAGACAATGAATTCTGCTATGCCCCTAAGCACCTGCTCACTGTCGTTAAGCCCTGGAATCACAAGAGTTGTAACCTCAACCCAAACCCCGCCCTCTTTCATTAATCGTATTGTGTCCTTTACCGGCTCAACCTCTGCTCCACAGATTTCCTTATAAAACCCTGCGTCTCCCTTCAAATCTATATTGTCGGCGTGTAGGTAGGGGATTATGACCTCGGCACTTTCAGGCGTCATAAACCCATTACTTACAAACACATTTTTTAGTCCCTTCTCTGCCGCTAAAATCGCACAGTCCTGTGCAAATTCAAAAAATATCGTTGGCTCTGTGTATGTAAATGAAATGC
This sequence comes from Nitrospirota bacterium, assembly GCA_015233245.1. Taxonomy (GTDB): domain Bacteria; phylum Nitrospirota; class Thermodesulfovibrionia; order Thermodesulfovibrionales; family Magnetobacteriaceae; genus Magnetomonas. The sequence continues at coordinate 34,264 of JADFYB010000007.1, forward strand.
TCTCGCATCTTTCCGCTATTGCTGCCGCAACGATTGACTCAGCAGACACAGGATACCCAATCACGGCACCTTCGTGTTCCCTCGGATACTGTGAGATTGAACTGTTCTGACAGTGCAGACACCTGAAATTGCAACCCACGCTTGCTATTGAAAATGTACGGGAGCCTGGCTTAAAATGAAAGAGCGGTTTTTTCTCTATTGGATCCACCTGTGTTGAGCAGACTGAACCATACACAAGACTCATAAGAACGCCGTCCTGATTTTCCCTTACTCCACAAAGTCCCCGTCTCCCAACCCCAATAGTGCATCTGTGAGCACAGAGACCGCATTTAACGTTACCGTTCGGTAGCGGTTCAAAAAAACAAGCTTTTTTCATCTATCCTCCATTTGTCACGCTCTTACGGATTGAATCCATACGCTCCTATAAGTGGAACAAATATACATTGCAAATGGTGAGTTTCTTCTGTTTTGTTACCGATTTTTCTGAGTTTGACAATTTTATGGCTATACCGGTCTCCAACAGGCGCTACCAATATGCCACCATCCGATGAAAGCTGCTCTATCAGGGGTGGAGGCACGGCAGGCGCAGCAGCCGTTATTATTATCTTATCGTATGGTGCATAATCAGCTAAACCAAGAGTGCCATCCGACACCTTTACGAAAATATTTGTTTTCCCTGCTTGTTCAAATTTCTCCATCGCACCCTTTGCAAGATGCTCTATCCTCTCTATGGTGTAAACCTCTTTTGCAAGCTCTGAAAGAACCGCTGCCTGATACCCGGAGCCTGTACCTATCTCAAGCACCCTGTCGGTTTCCTTTAGCTCAAGCAGCTCAGTCATAATGGCTACCATGTAGGGCTGTGAAATTGTCTGGTCACAGTCTATCTCTAAAGCCATATCACCATAGGCGCGAATTAGGTTTTCCTCAGTAACAAAATTGTGCCGCGGAACTTTCAACATCACATCTAAGACTTTTTTATCACTGATGCCGCGGTTTACCAGTTGCTCCTTGCACATGCGTTCTCTTTCTTTTGCGTATCTGTCCATATGCTCAGATTTGTAATATATGAGCCCAGTCATCTTTGATACAATCGAGAGCATCATAGTTTGTTAAATCCAGATGAAGCGGAGTAACCGAAATATACTTTGATTCCACTGCAAGGTAGTCTGTGTTTTCATCATCTGCCCATGAAGGCGTTCCTCCACCTATCCAGTAGTGAAGCCTGCTCCAGGGATCAAGTGTCTCTTTTATAGAACCGATATATACCCGTTTACCCTGTTTTGTAAATTTTAATCCCATTAACTCATCTTTAGGTACATTGGGTACATTTACATTAATCAGTGTATCTTTTGGAAGACCGTTATCAAGTATAATTTTAGCTAATTTAAGGGCAAACTCAGACGCTACTGTAAAATGATAATCCTTCTCGCCAACCATTGATATGGCAAAAGAGGAAACTCCTAAAATTGTACCCTCTATTGCGGCAGAAACCGTGCCTGAGTATGTGATGTCATCTCCAAGGTTACCGCCTTTGTTGATTCCGGAGGCTATTAAATCCGGCTTTCTACCGAGAACTTTACCTATTCCCAGCGCAACACAATCAGTGGGAGTTCCATTTACTGAATAGATATTTTTTTTGATTTCTGTCACCTTAAGCGGTCTGTGCATAGTCAGAGAATGGCTCGTTGCGCTTTGCTCCCTGTCAGGAGCTATTATCACAGCCTCAGCTATCTCACTTAGCGCTCTGTGGAGACTTAATATCCCCTCTGAATACACTCCGTCATCGTTTGTTACAAGTATTAATGCCATAGAAGTCTCCGAGTTATGCCCTTGGGTGGTATTTTTTATATTCTGTTTTAATTCTGTCTGTGGTTATTTTTGTGTATATTTGAGTTGTAGAAATGTCTGAGTGGCCAAGCATCTTCTGAACGGAGCGCAAATCTGCCCCGCCATCAAGTAAGTGTGTAGCAAAGCAGTGTCGTAACGTGTGAGGGCTAAGTTCCACTCCTGCGGCTTTCCCATAGTTTTTAAGCGTTTGCCAAAACCTCTGACGCGTCATAATCTCTCCCTTATAATTTAAAAAAAGATACGGAGATGCCTTACCTTTTAGTAAATCCTGCCGAAGTCCTGCCATATATACCTTAATGCTCTCCAAAGCCCGTACATTCATAGGTACAATACGATCTTTTGAGCCTTTTCCGGTTATGGTTAAAAAGCCGGCCTGAAAATTTATCCTGTCAACCTCGACCCCCATAAGCTCGCTAACTCTAAGCCCTGATGAGTACAGAAGCTCAAGCATTGCCCTGTCCCTTACAACCATCCTGCCTGAAACCTTTGCACTAAGAAGCAACAGCACATCGTCAAAACTTAACGCCTTTGGAATGGATTCCCACCTCTTGGGCAGCCGTATGGTCTCAGCCGGATCATCCTCCCTGATTCTCTCAATAACCAGAAACTTACAAAATGTTCTGATTGACGATATAAACCTGCAGATTGAAGTCATTGAGTACTGGCTGTCCTTAGACATCTCGATAAAGCCCACGATATCCTCTCTTGTAAATGTCTCAAGGGTTTCGTTATTTCCGGACAAATATGACTGAAACTGCACGATATCAAGCTCATAGGAATTCACCGTGTTTACTGCAGCCCCTCTTTCTACTGTTAAGTAGAGCAAAAACTCTTTCAGGATATTTCGTTTTTTAGCTGATGTCTGCTTACCCACCGGCAGCGCTCTCAGTTATATAATCATAAATGCCGGTTGAACGCTTGAGTTCATTATAGACCAGCTTACTGATTGTAAGAAGATTAACGGTGTCTTCTCTGTTATATTTTATCAGAGTGGAAAGAGAGTCATTATCGCCGCGCTTATACATCTGCCAGAGCCTCACTGCGGCAAACCCATCCATTCCCACCACATCGTCGTCTCTGAGTATTCCTAAGATACTTTCTATCTTTTTTAATCCCCCATTAAACCCCACCCGTTTGCCCTCAAGACACACGTCAAAGTGAAGCATATCGAGTTCTAACGCAAAGTTATTAATTAAAAATGGGATGTCAAAAACAGAGCCATAAAAAGTTATTAACATCTTGAAGGGTTTTAGTGCATTTATGAGATTTTCGCGATTCAGGTTATTTCCTCTAATCAGACAGTTGTACTCAAAACCGTCATAGAGGCCAACCATGGTAACGTATCCTCCGCCTTTAGAGGGCAGACCGTTTGTTTCTATATCAAGATAAACAGTCTCATCCTTAAATCGTTCAAACAGTCTCCAGTGCTCTTTTCGTTTGAGTGACTTATTGAACTCCTCCTGATTGCCGTCTCGCAGACTTTGTGTGAAGCGCTCCAGTTTACCGTCAAGAGCACCCTTGTGTGTGTCGTTTAAAAATGGAATACTTCGCTCATTTATAAAATCCTGCCACGTATGTATTCCGCGGCTCCAAAGGCGCTTCTCACCCTTTTGCCCTATGCCGTCTAAAATTGAAAAACTATTCTCTATCATACCATAGTATTATACCAGATTATTATTAGAAGGTGTAACTTATAAATCCGAATTTTTGCAGCAGCGGTATTTAAGGTTGTTGCGCTATAGTCTTACACAATATTTGGAAATCTACTAATTATCCTATTGTTTCTCATAAGAGCCGCTACCGATAAAATACTCCGTACCTGCAATTGGCTCAACATAACCAAATTTTTTTATCTCTCTGTTACCGGAAAAATTTTGATCGCCTTCTATCGGTTTTTTCCAGTAAAATACTACAAAACCACCACCTTTTTTTGCAACCTCAGAAAGTTCTCTAATTACATATTTCCCTTTGGCATCTTTGTAATCGATTAGATTTTTACCATCAAAAGTCTTATCCGGGTGAACTATGTTTTTACAATTATAATCGTACACATAAAAATAACCAGACTTATCATCGAGGAATCTTACGGCATAAACCATTTTTTTAATAATCGCTATCTTTTCACTTTCATCAGAGATATCCTTTAAGATTGCACTAAGACCCAGTGCAGCAGTCTTAACGGCTGAAACGACAGAGTCCTTTTCACTTTGGCAGTTTTCCGTATAACCAGTTTTTAAGAATATTGTCAGCAAGACAATGAATGTTATTGTAATAGTGAGTAATCTACCTTTCATTTCACACTCCCCATTTAGAATAAACGATTATATTAAAAAACAAGTTGCAGAGATCCTTTCACTGCACTTTGATATTATAACACAACCATTCAAAATTGTTTTCGAAAACTGACTGTATTGCAACAAAACAATATATTTGTTATATTTGCAAAACCAACAAAATTTGTTGACACAGGAATAATCAATATGTTGCAATAGCAAACGATGTGAACTAACTTAAACCAAGGGTTATGAGGATGGGATGTTAAAAGTCATGAATGATTTTTTGAGGATAACATTTGTAAGGCATTCTAAAGTAATATTAGTATGTATTGTAAATATATGCTTTTCCATTGGATTTCTTGCTTTTTCTTATTACCTTAATGGCCGGAGCGATAATTTAAATCAAAAATTAAATACTTATCACATAGGGGCCTCAAGAGTATCGGAGCATATGAAAACAAAGAAAGAACTACCCGGAAAAGATACCCCAAATGGCAATTCCAGTGGCTGTGATGGCGGCTGCGGCGACACGTTTGTCTCAGGATGTGAGTGGGGCTGTATCGACAGCTGTGATTGCGGAGGTTGCGATGCTTGTGACCTCGGAGGTTGTTAACCTGCCTTTTAAGAGTTCAACCTAATTTATGGGACGAGCGTTTTTCTACTATTTCTTCAGTTACTTTGGGGGTACTTTCTCTAATATATTTTTACACGGATATTGGATTTTTGCAGCAATTGGCACCTGTGTTTTTTTATTCTTTATCCACAGAGAATTAAGGCTACACGCTTTATCATCGAAATATCTTTTATTTCTTATTCTAAGCTTGATCATGGGCCTTCTATTGTCAAAGATACCTTCTGTGGTGAATAACTATTCACAGTCCGGATCAATTACGTTAAGAGGAGGATTTGTCTTTTTCGGCGGTCTTTTAGGAACTTTGGGCGTACTTCTAATATTAATTACGGTATCGAAAATGAAGTTGTATCCGTTTCTGGATATTGTTTGTGTTTATATCCCTCTTGCCCACTCCTTTGGCCGAATAGGATGTTTTCTTGCAGGTTGTTGTTTTGGTATGGTTTGTAACGGCCCATTGTGCATTGAATATCCCCTTGGGTCACATGCCTACAGGGAACAGATAAGAGAGGGTCTTATTAATTATACCAGCCACTTGTCACTCCCTGTATTTCCGGTTCAGATTGTTGAATCAATAGGTAACCTTTGTATTTTTTGTGTTCTTTACATAATATACAAAAAGGGAGGGTTTAAAAACGGGACTATTGTAAAAGCCTATCTTATTACATATAGTTTGGTAAGGTTTTTTCTTGAATTTTTACGGGGAGATACTCTTCGTGGAATGTATTTCGGTTTTTCCACATCACAGTACATCAGCGCTGTTATTGTTGCAGTAATCGTAATTAGTATTATCTTCGAGGATATAATCAGTAAACTGTGTCAAGTGTGAAATCACCTTAAACGGTAATATCCAATTTTTAGACTACCCCCAAAAAATAAAGCAAGTTAGAAAGAGTTTGGCTCCAGTTTCTTAAAGGCTGGTTCCATTTTTTTAAGATATTTTGAATAGACAGATGAAGCAGCTTTAAAAGGGAGGATTTTACTTGAAAAGCCCCTCCAATCCTTCTTTTTCTATTTTTGCCTTGATGTCATAATAATTCAGATGACTTACACCTAACATCCGGCACTCGCATCACTTATGTTAACATCGGTATAATATACTCAGTTTACGATTTATGATATACTGTCCTTGAGTCAGTGGCTTTCCTCCTTTTTGTTAAATAGTCACAATGACCATTAAAAAGTGGTCTTACAAATGAAGTTAGCCAAAATTAAGAAAACCATCCAATTGCAGATTAAAAACCGAGGGGTAGCGGGAAAATCATTTCCTCGTTCAGGTTGGGGTCTAAGGGGAGGGACAGAGTCCTTCACCTTATCATATTACGGTTTTTCAACCTTTATAATCATTCCCATATTGAGTTCGGTTATCACTCTATTCTTGTAAACATACGCTTTAACTGCGGTGGAAAACTGTGTGCACATTATGTTATACGTGTATATTTCAAAGGGTAGCGGGAGCCCGTGTTCGTCCTTAAAGGTCTCCTCGGAGGTTTTATTATATGGAGCTTCACACCGGCTGCTAGTTCTTACTGAGTGCGTATGAGCAAGTTTACGCTCGTACTGCTTAAAGGTAAAACCATAGTCCATGTAGTGGAAATCACTGTAGAGGACGTTTTTACCGGTTAAAAACCGAAATTTCGCCTCAAACTGCTTTTCCATGTTTTTATATCTATCGTACGAAAAAAAGTCCGGAAGTATATACACTTTTTCCCCCTCATTTAAATAGTTATCAATCTCCTGTGCAAAGGCTGATGCTTCACTTTCAGATGGGTCTATAGGATGTACCACACAGGTAAGGCCATTAAAGTAGCGGGCAAACACACAGTCGTCAACACCGGAAACGACAGATTTATTTTTATCAATGTCTAAGTCTTTATATATAGCCGAGACGGTGTTATATCGGCTGTGCAGATCGAGGGCGGGATATGTTGACAAAAAAAGCGTTGCAGCAACTGTCCCAAAAACTGCATACGTAACTAACTGCCCAATTTTCTTACTCATTTTGAAACTAATGAGAAAATTCCTGACTGTAAATAGCATAGGAGGGAGGCATAGAAATGAAGTCCACACAAAATGCCTGTATTTTACAACGGTAAGATTTGAAATGAAAATCGAAAGAGCAATAAACTGGATACAAAATAATATATAAATTAATGTTTCTTTTTTTGTCTTAGCAAAAAATGGAGCTATGAGACATACAAACTGCAAGTAAAATAAAAAAGTACCGACACCGTGCTCCCATGAAGCTAACCCAATAGGAAGTATCTGCGAAAAGACTCCCATAAACTGTCCGTCATAAGGGGATGCAGTTTTATGAAAAAGATCTATGAAGTGGTGTCTGTCTATAGCAAAAGACACTAAAAGGGAAAGTAATAAGGCTGTCAGGATGTTTTTGCAGCCTGTTATAATGTTTTCCTTATTCAACAGTTTTTTGTACGATTGCTCAATCTCTGCACCCATTATGTAGAGATATGAAAAGTAGTATGGAACAAATATAATTGGCATGTCTTTTGAGACCAGTGCTAGCCCAAAGCAGAGTCCTGAGGCAGGTCTTAAAAGCGACGGCCTGTCTTTTGAGGCCATAAGAAACGCCGCAAAAAGAAACATAAACGCAGTAAAATCCTCTTTAACGTGAGTTATTGTTATTATGCTTGCGGGGATAAAGAAAAAAAGAAGGGTTGCAAGAAATCCCTCGTTAAAACTAAATATCCGCCTTATCCAGAGATAGTAAAAAAACAAAGCCAAAAGAGCCGTAATAACTGTTGTAACCGGAAGGGTTTTTGCACCAATAAAAATAGACAGCGGGATTAAAATATATGAACTTAAACACCTGGCGCCAAAGAAACACTCAAATCGGGAGGTTTCCTTAAAAACATCAACACTTTTCATGTAAAGAACCGAATCAAAATGGTATGGCTCTTTAAGTGTGTATTTATAAAGAACAATAGCAAAAATGAGAAATAAAAACAGTAGAGCAATTTTTTTTAAACTATCTGTCATTTTCGAATCATCCGCAATTAACATTAAATGTATCCCCGTTAGGATAACACAAATGATGCAGTTTGGTTATGTTTTGGTTTTGTTTTGATATGGACTGTTAAAACAATGAAGAAATGCTATAATTGTCAGGACGTACTTTAATGACAAGTTACAGAACAATAGTCAGAGACCATGTGGTTCTTATGAAACCAGGCATCGTGCTGCTTGTTCTGGTAACGGCCTTAAACGGAATGTATATGGCACAGAGGGGATTCCCTACGTTTCATCTCATCCTGCCCACTATGTTTGGAATAGGACTTTCGGCTGCCGGTTCTGCAGTTTTAAATAACTTTTTTGATAAAGACATAGACTCTCTGATGAGGCGTACTATGGTCAGAGCTATTCCACAAGGACGAATTTATCCTAGATCGGCACTGATATTTGGCCTGGTGCTTATAGTTACCGCAATTGTAATTTTTTTGATTTATATAAACACTTTCTCTGCCATCCTTACGTTTATAAGTGCATTTATATATGTTATCCCGTACACGGTGTTGATGAAACGGCGCACCCACCTTGTCACTCACGTAGGCAGCATCACTGGAGCACTGCCCCCTGTCATTGGCTATGTGGCAGTTAAAGGAATAGTGGATATTCAGGCATTTGTACTGTTTGCCATTATGTTTGTCTGGCAGCATCCACACTTCTGGGCCTATGCCCTTAAGTATAAGGAGGATTACTCACGAGCAGGGATTCCCATTTTACCAATTTCAAAGGGTATTATGAAAACCAAAACCTTAACTCTTATTTACACCATTATACTTTTACCCTTTAGTGTGCTGCCGTATTTTTTGGCTATGGCTGGCTACATCTACCTTATCACAAGTGCAGTGCTTGGAATTATCTATATAGTGTTCGCTGTTAAGTTTTATTTCTCAGAAAGTAAAAGCGACAAAATACTGTTTGTGTACTCTATTATCTATATAACTACTGTGTTTATACTGCTTGTAATGGATATGATTAAGTAGGTCAGCCTATATGTGTCTCCAGCTTTCCTCAATTATCTTATAATCACCTGGACAGCCATGCAGCACTAATGTCTTTATGCCCTTGTCTGAAACTGTGTCAGAGGTGTACTCCTGTATGAATGTTACCTCTATCCGTTTACCCGAGAGAATCTTGAATTTTATATCATTTACGTGTACCTTTAAACTCCGTGAAGCCTTAAATACCCCCTTTTTATGAGCTTTCCACTGTTTTGCATTCATACCGTCAGATGAAAATGCTGCTGAGTAATGACTCATATATTTTTCAATATCCTTTGCAGCCCAGGCTGCCCTCCATTTGGACACAAGATGGGTTACAAGCTGAGCAATTATCGGATCAATATCCATTTTATTAAATTCCTCAGCAATCACCTTATACTCATCACCACGCGCACCCCCACCCGTCAAGTACAGGAGCTTTGTACCATAGGAAAGCACATTATCGGCACAGTAGAGCTGGTTAAACTTGTACATTATCGCACTTGAATTCTCTGTAAAAATATTTAAATCGGAGGTTACTACTTTTCTGTGAGGGTATATCTTCATAAGCTTCTTTTTTTCAGCTAAATACTGTTGGGCAGTGTTGCCATTAGCCTCTCCTTTAAACTTTGTATCAAAAAAACTGGCAAAACCCTCGTAATCGCCCTTCTCCCAACTGGTTATAAACTTTTTGAATATATCCATGTATTTCTTTTTCTTTTTCGTGTACTCGTCTTTGTTAAGGAAATGAAGATGCTCAGAGATAATTACCGGTGTGCCCAGTACAAGAAAGGTTTTCAACTGCTCGAAATCCTTGTTCTGAAGTGCAACACAGCCTTTGGTCTTGTTGTCGTTTCTCTCTTCACCCATGCCGTGAATCCATATGCCATGCCCAGTGCGTCCCATGTTTTTGTCCACTATGTTGGGATAATTCAGCGTTAACGCTCCATCACCAAACAGTTTATGGTCCAACTTATCCGGAGGAATATATTTTGTTATAAAATAAAAACCTTCAGGGGTTTTCAAATCCCCCTCTTTTACCTTTGAGCCGTTGTTTCCACCTGTGATTACCTTATAGTCTTGCACTATGTATGGAACTGTGTCTTTAACTATTACAGAGTAAAGAGTGCTTGTATGCTTATCTACGAGTATTACATTGAAATTATTGTTGTTATCTGTAAAGACATTTCCGGAAAGAGAATCTATATGCGACTGCTGTTTGGCACTACCGCCGTCGCTTGCGTACAAATTACCGCAAAACAACAAAGAAACTACCGCTGCTGCAATATAGAGCAGCTTGTTTAACTTAGAACACTTGATTTCACAGAGTTTCAATATACGGATACCCTCAGAATAACTGATAATGCTGCAATCGAGACAAACCCGATTAATGTCGCTAAAAATGAAATATTCAGTGCATCGTCTATTTTTGTGAAATCAATCGTTTCATCAGCATTCCCAATGACAGGTTTGTCAACTACTTTACCGCCATAATAAGAAGCCCCACCAAGGGCAATTGAAAGTGCACCCGCCATCGCAGCCTCAGGCCTCCCAGCATTTGGGCTTGGATGCTTACCGCCATCTCTTAATAATACCTTCATAGTGTTACCAATAGACAGCCGACGCTTCTTTACCATCCGACTCTCTGTACCCCCATTTCCTTTAACTATACAAATTAACGAATATTGTATCATAAGTGACAACTTTAATGCAATAGTGGCAGCAATAATAAATATAGCGGTCAGACGCGCCGGAATATAATTTGCCACATCGTCCAGTTTTGCCCCAAATTTTCCAAAATACTGATACCTGGCATTTTTATACCCAACCATTGAGTCTATTGTGTTTATCGCCTTGTATGCAAACGCTAAGGGTAACCCTCCTATTGCAAAATAAAACATAGGGGCAATTACTCCGTCTGAGAGATTTTCTGAAAGACTTTCTATTGCTGCTCTAATTATTCTATCAGAGTCCAACCGCTCTGTATCACGCCCCACAATAGAGCTCAGAGCCTTTCTTGCTCCCTCAGTATCGCCTGCCATTAACCGCTTTAATATAATCACCACTGAGTCTCTAAGTCCGCTATATGCCAATGAAAATGAACCGATAACACCTATAATTATATCTGAAAGTGCAAATCTGCCACCTGCTATAAAGATATTGGCAAAGACAGTATTTATATAGTAAGAAATTAAATAAAAAACTATATAAGTTATTAAAACTACAAATATAGCCATGACAGCTCCGCAAAAAAATTCTCTGCGGTTTGTTTTTGTGAAGTTCCGGAGAGTTTTTTCTGAGCGTTCAATCAAACCCCCTATCGCTCTTACAGGATGTGGAATCCACCCGGGGTCGCCAATCAATAGGTCAATAACAAATGCCGTCAGAAGCGCTGTGCTATTCATATGTTAAAGCCTCCACTTTATAATTTAACTTTTTCGGCGGATTATGTCGTTTACTGATGCTTTGGCAGGTAACTGAATAACTACTGTTTGTTCATTATGAGCTGATATTACCTCATTTCCTTCTATATCTTTTATGTTAGACACTTCAAATTCTGTGTTTTGTTGGTTTTTGATTTGGCAGACAATTTTGTTACCGGCTTTTAAATTATTTCTAAGTGAAACCTCCCCAGTGCCATCAGGGTTAACTGCTCTGATTATACCAATAAGTGCATGTGTAGCAGTATATATTTCGGAGCTATCGTGATTGTAATCGCTTTGAGGATGCTCTCCTAAAAACATGCCAGTTGTAAAGCCCCTGTTTGACGACATTTTAAGAGTGTGTAACCATGATTCCCTGACTTTGTACGGAATATCCGAGAGCGAATCTATTGCCTCTCTGTAAACTCCGGTGACACCGCTAAGATAATTAATTCCCTTGATTCTGCCCTCAATTTTAAAAGAGTTTATGCCGGCTCTGTAGAGTTTATCCAAATGCGAGAGCATACATAAGTCTTTAGAACTCAGGATGTAGCTGCCGCGTTGGTTTTCATAGACGGGAAAGTATTCACCCGGGCGCTTTTCCTCCATAAGCGTGTATTGCCACCTGCAGGAGTTTGTACAGAGCCCCTCGTTAGCAGCGCGGTTTGCTAAAAAACTACTAATGTAACATCGGCCAGAATAAGAGATGCAAATTGAGCCGTGAACAAAGCACTCAAGCTCTATGCTAACCTGCTCCCTAATAGATGAAATCTCCTCTATTGATAACTCCCTTGAAAGCACTAAACGTGAGGCTCCCTGCCGTTGCCAAAATCGGGCACTTTGGTAATTAGTAATGTTTGCCTGAGTGCTTATATGAACAGGGATTTGAGGGGCAAGCTTAGTCATTAATTCAAACACCCCTATATCTGAAATTATTACGCCATCAGGAGATGCGGCTGCCAAAAAACTGATATGATCCTTAATTAAACCAATATCTCTGTTATGAGGGAAAATGTTGATTGTAACGTATGCTTTTTTAGACGCACTATGTATCAACTTTATAGCATTTTGTAGTTCCGGTTCTGAAAAACTGCTGGACTTTGCTCTTAAGCTAAACTCGGACAACCCAAGATAAACTGCGTCCGCCCCGTAGTGCAGAGCCACACGGAGCTTTTCTGAATTTCCTGCCGGAGCAAGCAATTCCGGTAACTTCATAAATGGTTTGTCTGCTTACTCCACAAACCCGGCGCTGTCTGAAAGAATCAGAACATTATCGGGTTCAACTTTTGCGTATGCCGATGCAACTTGTACTTTTTTAACGGTTTTGCCTTGTCTAAAGGTAAGAATGCCGGTAGAAAGTGTAGTAATAAAGTGGGTGTGACCGTAAAGAACGCCAAACTCGCCCTCAGTGCCTGGAGCAACAACCTCGTCAACGTCTTCAGTTATCGAAAAGCCGTCAGGGGTTATTATCTTAAGTGCGATTTTTCCCTCTTCCACTACTTACCCCTTGACCAGCCCAAAGTTTTTGCTTTTTCCTCGGCCTCTTCTATTGTCCCAACCATCCAGAAAGCCTGCTCAGGCATATCATCGTATCCGCCCTCAGCAATTGCATTAAAGCCCTTTATTGTGTCAAAGAGTTTAACATATTTCCCGGGAGTACCAGTGAAAGTCTCTGCCACATGGAATGGCTGACTCAAAAATCTCTGGAGTTTTCTGGCGCGCGACACTGTTATTTTATCGTCCTCTGAGAGCTCCTCCATACCAAGGATGGCGATAATGTCCTGAAGCTCCTTATACCGCTGCAAAATCATCTGCACACGTCTTGCCACTGCGTAGTGTTCATCACCTAAAACAAGAGGGTCAAGAATTCTTGATGTTGAATCCAATGGGTCAACAGCGGGATATATGCCAAGCTCGGCAATCTTTCTTGACAGAACAACCGTGGCGTCAAGATGTGTAAAGGCTGTGGCAACTGCAGGGTCTGTAAGGTCATCGGCAGGGACGTATATGGCCTGCATTGAGGTAATAGAACCCTTCTTGGTGGTAGTGATTCTTTCCTGAAGCTCACCCATATCGGTTGCAAGGTTTGGCTGATAACCAACAGCTGACGGCATTCTGCCAAGGAGCGCAGACACCTCAGCACCTGCAAGTGTAAATCTAAAAATATTATCTATAAAGAGCAGCACATCCTGCCCCTGTTCTCTAAAATACTCCGAAGAGGTAAGCGCAGTAAGCGCTACCCTAAGCCTTGCTCCTGGAGGCTCATTCATCTGCCCATAGACAAGCGCTGCTTTGTTTATAACACCGGATTCGTTCATCTCACGGTACAGATCGTTTCCCTCTCTGGTTCTCTCTCCAACACCAGCAAACACAGAAACACCACCATGCACCATAGCTATGTTATGAATCATCTCCATGATAACAACAGTCTTACCAACACCTGCGCCGCCAAACATCCCAACCTTACCACCTCTTACAAACGGTATCATAAGGTCAAACACTTTAACGCCAGTTTCAAATACCTGAGTCGTAGGCTCCTGCTCAACAAAAGCCGGTGCATCTCTATGGATTGCCCACTTTTCTTTAGCGTTTATAGGCCCCTTTTGGTCTATCGGCTCGCCTATTACGTTTATGATTCGCCCTAACACCTCGTTTCCAACCGGAACCGTAATTGGCTGGCCAGTGTCCACGGCCTCCATCCCTCTTACAAGACCATCGGTTGAGGACATGGCTATGGTTCTGACCATGTTGTCACCGATATGGGATGCTACCTCAAGCGTTAAATTTATCTCCTGCAGGTTCTTTTCAGGCACTGATGGTCTCTGTACCAACAAGGCATTCAGGATTTCAGGCAAAGGTCCGTCAAACTCTATATCAACAACCGCCCCAATTACCTGCGCCACCTTTCCCTTTTTCATCTATATATCCTCCTAAACTTATTATAAACTCAATTGAGATAATCTCTATTTGCTAATAGCCTCAGCACCGCCCACAATATCCATAAGCTCGGATGTAATGGTGGCCTGACGTGCCTTATTGTACTGAAGAGTCAATGAGGTCAGAAGCTCTTTGGTGTTTTTAGTGGCATTTTCCATAGCCATCATTCGTGATGCCTCCTCTGAAACCCGTGACTCCAAAATAGCCTTAAACAGCCGGTTTTCCACATACTTTGGAAGCAGGTTTTTTAAAAACTCCTCCTCAGAGGGTTCATACAGATATTTTGAAATTGCCTGTGAAGCAGCATTATCATGCTCAGATGTAGTATTCACAGCCTCAATCGGCAGCATTTTAGCACATTTTACGGTTTGCAGCATCATAGATTTAAACTCATTATAGACAAGTATAAACTCATCAATCTCCTCGTTAAGATACCTTCCTATTATCTCATCAGCAACTGCTTTAACATCGTCAAAAGTAAATTGTTTATAAAAATCCACCCA
>JADFYB010000311.1 GCA_015233245.1 Nitrospirota bacterium
CTCAGTGTTGTTTTGGGGAGCAACATATGTAAAGGTGGCGTGTATATTGTGTTAAATATTACAAGAAGAAAGGAGCATACAATATGGCGACACAAAAAGATTTAAGAAATGTGTTAGTGAAGGTCAAACTGGGTGAGAGTGAAACTATGTCTAAAATTACCAAAGACGTGTTGACAGCATCTGAAAATGATGAAATACTGGTTATCGAAGGGGAGACAGGTACAGGAAAACGTTACATAGCAAAGCTCATCCATCGCCTGAGTAAAAGATCAAGCCAACCTTTTGTGAAAGTGGATTTAAGCCTTATTCCTGAGCACTTACTGGAAAGTGAGTTGTTTGGATATGAAAAAGGAGCCATAGAAGGGGCAGAAAACGGGAGGCCAGGTTTTTTTGAGACAGCCAACAATGGCACTCTGGTTTTAGATGAACTACAGTCAGTGTCCAGGCAACTGCAAACCAAACTGCTACAGGCCATTAAGGACAGCAAAATTACCCCTTTGGGAGCTAAACACCCCAAAGACATGGATATACGGATAATCGTAACAACAGATAAAAGCCTTGAGGAGCTTGTCAAACACGACTGCTTCAGTGCTGATTTATACAAAACGATCAATGAGCGTTTGATAATAATTCCGGCAATAAGAGACCACAAAGACGACATAAAATTCTTTGCCTACAGGTTTTTAGAGGAAATAACAGGTGAGCTGGAAAAACAAATATACGGCTTTACTGATGAGGCGATTACGCTGCTTGGTTTTCACAATTGGCCCGGCAACTTAAGGGAAATGAAAAGTGTTATAAGAAGAGCTATATTGATCTGCAAGGGCAGCACCATCGAACATACCGACCTTGTATTTCTGCGCGCATATATAAAGGGCTACCGCCCGGCTGCAACAGGCAGACGCCGTGAAAGAATACACAAAACTTTAAAGGATATTTCCAATAAGGCAACTGAGTTTTTTGAAAAAGATGCGATATGCCATGTTCTTAACATCACCTCGGGTAACAAGAAGAAGGCTGCCAGCCTCCTGCAAGTGGACTACAAGACACTTTTTAATAAAATCAGGGATTATGATTTGATTTACCCTAAAGAGCCGCTTACTCTGAGGCCACCCAGACTGGACATGAGGGCTAAAAGAGTTTTCTAACCATAGTACCTATTGATGCGGATGTGGAGAGGGCGAGGCGCTCTACCTCATCATCTGTATTATCATTTTATAAACACAATAGCGTATAATTAATCATCAGGGATTTAAGCTATAAATAGGAAAGCAGTAGAAACCCTTTAATTACGTAAAGGAGGCTATCCATGTTCAACGTTTCCACAGGAATGATGGCACTAATGGCTATTTTGTTTTTTTTCTGGAGCGCCATAAAAATACTAAATGAATACGAAAGAGGCGTTGTGTTCAGGCTTGGCAGGGTGATACCGTTAAAAGGCCCCGGACTTGTCATAATCTTGCCCGTGATTGACAAGCTTGTAAGGGTCAGCCTGAGAACCGTGACTATGGATGTGCCGTCTCAGGACGTGATTACAAGAGACAATGTAACAGTTAAGGTCAATGCAGTTGTGTATTTTAAAGTAGTTGAGCCGATAAAGGCTATAACCGAAATAGAAAATTTCTATTTCGCAACAAGCCAGATAGCCCAAACTACCTTAAGAAGCACCCTTGGGCAGAGCCAACTCGATGATCTTCTTTCCAAACGAGAGGAGATAAATGCTCAACTTCAAAAGATAATAGATCTGCAAACTGAGCCGTGGGGAATTAAAGTGACCGCAGTTGAAACCAAAAACGTTGATTTGCCTGTAGAGATGCAGCGTGCAATAGCTAAGCAGGCTGAGGCTGAAAGAGAAAGACGCGCTAAGATTATACACGCTGAGGGCGAGCTTCAGGCTTCTTATAAACTGGCTGATGCCGCCAAGATTATTTCATCGGAATCCGGCACACTGCAGTTAAGATACCTGCAAACACTGACTGAAATTTCGGCAGAGAAAAACTCAACCATAATTTTCCCGCTTCCTATTGAGCTTCTGACCCCTTTTCTTGATCGCTTTAAAAATAAGCCGGACCAGACAGTGAAAGACGCTTAAAATAGTGCTGTTATTCCAAAGGAACGACACTGGCGCAAACGAACCCTGACTTAACAGGCCTTTCTCTGCTAATCGTAAGTGGCAGCAAAGCTTCATTTAACGAT
>JADFYB010000312.1 GCA_015233245.1 Nitrospirota bacterium
CTTAACAGGCCTTTCTCTGCTAATCGTAAGTGGCAGCAAAGCTTCATTTAACGATGTCCGGGAGAGGTTTGAACAGTTCGGAGGAAAGTCTTTTGTAGCAACGGAGTCGGATGCTGCCCTTTATATATCAATGAAGGAGCGTATTGACATAGTGCTGGCTGATGCAAAAACGCTCGGAGATGACGCATCGGTTTTTATAGAAAAATGTAAGTCAACAAATCCTGCCGCCATAATTTATCTGACAATTGATAACTTACGAGGTGCTAACGCCTCTGTGCTGCCACCTGGAGTAGAGGATTATCTGCATAACAATATAACCGGAATCAGGTTTGCGCAAATGGCTGAGATGAGATTTGGCAGGGGGCAGCAGGGAGAAAGCAGCTCGCTGACACTTATGGATCCTCTGGTGTCGCGTCTAAGGCCGTATTTTCAGTTTCACTCAGAGGCAATGCGAAGGGCTCTTGTCAATCTGCCAGCTATCGCCCGTTCAGAGCAAACCGTGCTGATTTCCGGTGAAACAGGCACAGGCAAAGAGATGACAGCCCGCTCGATACATGTACTAAGCAAACGCTCATCGGGCCCGTTTGTAGCCGTTAACTGCGGAGCTATTCCGGAAACCCTGATAGAGGGTGAACTGTTTGGGCATGAGAAAGGGGCCTTTACCGGTGCTTTTCGTACACGAAAGGGTAAGTTTGAGGCTGCAGCAAACGGCACCCTGTTTCTTGATGAAATCGGCGATATGCCTTTAGCGCTTCAGAGAAGACTGCTCAGGGTTTTAGAAGAGGGGCATATTTACAGAGTAGGCGCTGAATCCCCCGTCTCAATAAACGCAAGAGTGATTGCTGCTACCGGCAGAGATTTAAAGCAATCAGTACAAAACGGACTTTTCAGAGAAGACCTCTACTACAGACTTAACATTCTGCCGATACATCTGCCGCCTCTCAGAGAGCGCATTGAAGACATCCCATATCTTGCGATATATTTTCTGGGGCGTGCCATGACAGAACAAGGGATCCCACCCCCCTATCCAGCCCTTTCCCCTGCCACTATTGATGTGCTTGAAAAGTATCCGTGGCGGGGTAATGTCAGAGAACTCAGAAACGTTATGACTCGTGTGGCAACTCTTATCCCAGGCGGAATTGAACAAGTGCTACCCATTCACATAATCCCTCACCTTGAAGATAACCTCATAAAATCGGCTTTATCACTACACCCGGAACAATCTGGCAGTAACGGAGTATTTATCCCTGTCGGCACACCGCTGTCTGAAGCTCATGATATGATAATTGCTGAAACTCTCCGTCACACAGGCGGTAACCGTACAAAAGCCGCCGAATTGCTAAAAATCGGACTCCGCACTCTCAGACGGAGGCTAAACCAGTGAACTTATAGAATACTACTTAATTATCTCTCAAACTTAACATCTTCTGTAACGATCGTAAACTTATAGTTCCCTAAAGTTGCAGTGATACGGTTAGGGTACCATACACCCCCAAGCCACTTTACATCTCCGTAGGCGATGTGCAGGATGTTGCCTCTCGATAAGTATATAAACTGTTCAATTGGCATCAGAGATTCACTATCTAAGACCATTTGCTGGCGGGGTTGTTTGATTTTAAGATATCTGCCCTCTGTTGAGATATTATTTACGTTATTCATCCACCAGAACAGTCCGTTTTTAATACATAAAGAAATAAGCTGCTCCTCTTCGGGTTTTAACTTTGGTTGACTGTAAAACACTCCGCCACGCTCCCGGAACTCTCCTACCGGTATGCCAAGCGTAAAGAGCTTAACGTCATACTCCTCCGGAGAGAGCTTGATTGAGGCCATTCCGGACATATACGCATCTTGCGTCTGCATGGAAATGTCGGCAGTCCCTTTAATCTGACGGATTGCTCTCAGCCGGTTGATAAATTCATCGAATGAGATTTTTTCGTAATTCTCTTGTACCGGTACATACTGAGTACATGAAAACAAGACGATGGTTAAGATGACAAAAATAAGTGATTTAATAATTAATAGTGGCTTCAATTGCCTCCTCAATGTTTTTAACCCCTGTGATTTTAATGTCAGGCTTAAAAGTAAGCCGTTGCAATGTGGAATCAGGAATAATAGCCTCCTTAAAGCCAATTTTTGTGCCCTCCTTTATTCGTCCCTCAGCCTGTGACA
>JADFYB010000091.1 GCA_015233245.1 Nitrospirota bacterium
CAACAGAATTTTGTAATAGTTCGCGTATTCCTATCTCAGGTCTGTCGCCATAAAGTGGTTTTATCAGAAGTTTAAGAAGGTCTGGGCCTACAGTATCAAAAGCCGCCTTGACTGGTATATAGTTCACTTTCTTTGCAAATTCGTCTATGTTGTCTATGTTTGAACGTATCCTACGCTTTGTAATACCCAATTTCCTTGTTTCATTTTCATCTATTCGGCTGTAAACCTCTCCCAAAACCGCCCATGAAGTGTCTAATTCTTTTTGTATATCATTAAGAAGTCTCTTTGTTCGTAAAAACATTTCAGAAGTATCTGGTTGTGCCCTTACAAAAATTGCTTCTTTATCAAATTCATGTATATCAGAGACCTTTTTTATGCCAAAGTGAGTTTTCCACTCCAGTTGTGACAACGGACTTCTTATATCTTTTAGCAAAAGTACACTCTTAGGCGCTCGTTGTGACTGAATCTGAAGATAATCGGAAATCCTTAGCAGAACCATAAGATATACCGAATGTAGTAGATCACAGATATAAGTGCCATCATAAGTAGTTCTTACATAATCTACGCAATCCCTTAAAGGCATACCGTGGCTTCGTGCAACCAAACCAGCCATGTTAGACATTTCTGAATCTGCAACCTTAAGTGTTATCCTCTCATCTTCCGGCCCTGGAACACCATATATTGCAATCTCATGAGCCAGACGGTGATGATGCCTTCTGAGAAACTCTCCGATTAGCATTCTATCTCTGCCTTTCATATCAATAGGACAATCTAGATTTGGCGTTTTGACAGGGGTAGTATCTCCAAAAATAGAAATCAGCTTTCTTTGGTCAAATCTTTTAGCCTCTACGAGAAAATCCTCCCATAACTCATCCCACGGTTTATCGTTAGAATATTTAAGTGGCTCATAAGTGCTATCATGTTGAACAAGCGTTCTGAAACCGTCCTCAGTGATGTGCATAGCGCAGTCATGCAGCAATGTGGCAAGAATCAAAATTGCGGCATCATCGGGGGTTATGATTTTCCATGAATCAACAGTAATAAGGTTTTCTGCTGTTTCAAGAACTTCATACACATGTGATATTCCGTGTTTGGTATATTCGGGAAAGAAAGTATGAGCGTTTTCCTCAAAAACAGAAGCAAAATCTCTTATTGCATTAACAACATCGCCACCAAAAACTGACTCTTCTGATAGTGTGTCAAGACTCTCAGGTATTTTCGTTAATTTTTTTGCCACATCCGCTCCCTACGTAATCCAATGTGTATATTTTACGATTATATAGGTAGAAATTGCAATTTACTTTTGAGTCTGAAAACCGCTATACACAATATCAAGCTTATAATTTTCGCTCATATATCACCCTTCCGTGATGAGCGGCTGGGTAAACAACGGTGCCAATTATATCCTTGTACCGTTTAAACTCATCAGGAGTCTTTACAATAATGTCCTTGGGCACTGATATATCGCGCAAAAGTTTCCTTAAGGATACTGCCCTTTTATGTGGCAGGGAAACCGTATCCATTATGACCATAATATCCAGATCGCTATCTGTATTCGGAGCACCATAAGCGTAGGAGCCAAACAGGATTATCTTTTCAGGACTGCAAAAAGAGGCTATCCTTTTAACAATTTCATTAAGGGTTTCTTCATTAAGAATCATAGTAACTTTTTTATAATAAGTAACAGGGGTTAAAAAATCAATGACATTGAAAAATCTGATGGAGTTTCTCTTGCAGCAATAAAATAACCCCTGACAGATGTTAAAGAAGCGTATTAAAGGAAAACGTAAAAAAGCACGATATTAAAGGTAATTTATGAAGAGCATTGAGAGCCGGAGGCCCTAAGGGTGATAAGGATATTTTTTTTTGTGTTTTTTATTTTATTTCCGGCCCTCGTGCTTTTGATTTCTCCTCCTGATATGTCTGAGGCAAGTGATGTCTTTGTGCTGTTTGATACCACAGGGTATGAACAACACATAGAGGATGCCATCTCAGGGGCAAAAATGTTTATTAATCTCCTGGATACCAACGACAGGGTAGGACTCGCTGCTTTGACCGACAAATACTCTATTTCAGTGCCACTAAGCAAACTTGACAGCAATGCTCTTATGACGTCTTTGGATAATTTGACGTCATCCGGCAGTTGCTCAAAAAATTTACACCTTGCAATAAGTGATACCATCAAGTATTTAAGTTCGATAAACCCACCTTATAGTACCTTGACACTCGTAGTAATTTCCGGTAAATCCTGTAAAGAAGCGGCATTTAACGCTGAAATTATTGACAATCTGATAGAAACTTTAAATAAAAAACAAATAAAGGTTTACGGGATGGGCATGGTCAGGAATAATCCTGCTGTTGAACTAGCAGCGGAAACCGGTGGGCTATTCATACCGGTCGCCGAGAAAGAAAGCTACACATCAAACGCAGTGATTCTTTATGAGGCGCTCAAATCACCTGACTTAATCCCATTTCAAAGAGGTAAATTTATAGTTGACGAATCAATTTATGAGGTAACTATTGTCGGTGAAAAAATAACTAAAAACAATAAATTATTTTTATATACTCCTGATGGTAAAAAATATATAAACAACGAGAGCCCTGAATTCGTTTCATGGCACTCGTATAATAAGTACGATATAATACGAATCACAAACCCTCAACCCGGCCCATGGACACTTCAATTCGTAACGGGTACGCAAAACAGGGCTTATGTTAACTCAAGCTTCAAGATAATGTCCTATTTTGATGCCCCTTATGTGCCTGTTAATGGTAAAATAGTTTTTGATGCATGGCTTAAGATGGATCACTTATACGTTAAAGACCCGGATATCCTTAAAAGTATGGAATTTACCATGCTGAGCTCTAAAAAGGATGAAGCTGAAACAGAAACAGATTTACGCATCGAAAAAAACGGAAATTTAAGAGGAGTTTTCCGTCCGGGAGAGGAGGGGCTATACAGGATTATGCTAAACGCTTCAAGTAAAACCTTGACAAGAGGTAAGTCGTTTGTTGTGATAGCTGAAAAGGAATTTAACACCGCCTCTCGCACACTTAAAAGAAAGCAAAAAAAGGAGCTTACTTTTACTGAGGCCGTTGTGGTGTTTCTTTCTGTTAATCTTATTTTCTTAACTGCTGCATGGGGGTACCTAAGGAAAGACGACATCAAAGTTTTTCTGCATCTGCTTTCACATACTTTCTCAAAAATATCAGATGTACAGGTTTTCATACAGCAGCTATTACACAGGAAAAAGCAGGCGCATAAAAATGGTTAGAGTAAACTATATCTTTTTTTTATTCTTAGTAGAGTTTTGTGTTTTATTTTTTGGCCTTAGCATTCTTTTTTTTGTAAGGGGAAAACGCATCACGGTCAAGTTGAAAAGTGCCGGCGATGATCTTGGCGTGGCGGAATTCAGAAACACTCTCAATTCAGAGCTGGAGAGAATAACGGAAAACACAGAGCAGTTTTCAGAAACTCTCGGTGAAGAGGATGTAAAACTTATAATACAACACCACGTTAACCAGGCAAAGCAGGACTTTGTCAACGCTGCCCTTAAGTCCTTAGACGAGGGGAAAGGGGATTATCAAAACCTTTGGTATAACCTCTACGGTTTGTATGAGAGTGTGCTTGAGGCAGTCTTTACAAAACTTCAAGTCGTAGGCGGCGATGGCGCAATTCACCACGAGGAGATAGCTACCGACACAGCACGGCTCTCTGAGGAGCAGCTACGTGCAATTTTAGCAAGCCAAAAAAGACAAATGATAGATATCCTTGGCTATAAAGAAGTATTTACAGAGCTGCTTAATGAATTTGAAAAAATAAAAGGATTCAACAATAAGATAATGGAGGCGATTGAGGAGCAGGCCGTCAATTCCGAGGAACTTCAGGTGGTGCTTATGGACTTCGAAAAAGTTAATAAATTCATAGACAAATGTCTTAAAGCGCTCGGTAAAAATATAGAAACTATAACCTCTAAGATAGATCTTTCAGAGCAAGAAAATGATTCCTCACAGATGGTATCCCAGATACTGAGAACTCAGGTAAGAGGGCAGGTTGACGACTCCAGAGGGGACATTTTTGCTAAAACCTCTTTGATGGACACCGGCAGCAAGGAGGAATTAGTTGAGGAACAAATGCAAATGTAGTTTGCAGTGTGTTCTGTAATTTTTTTTATTTTCACTACATATTGATTTTAAAAGTCTTTTTATGTCAAAATTTGTTTGTATTAGCTGAGTAATGTCACAAAGGAGGGAGATATTATTATAAGAAAGAGCTTAACGGCGGTGGTTTTAATCTATGCGCTGGCTGTCGCTATAAACTCAGAGGCAGTGATGCTTGACCGCGTGGTTGCTGTGATAGATAAGGACGTTATAACGTGGAGTGAGCTGTACAGGATGATGGAATTTGAGATGTCCGACAAGTTGAAGGGGATGAAGCAGAGCGAAAAGCTTGCGTTTCTAAAGACAACAGAGAGGCAGGCGTTGGATAAGTTAATAGAGATGAAACTGATACTGTCTGAGGCGCAAAGGAGAGGGGTTGGGCTTTCACCAAAGGAGCTGGATGCCGCTATTGATGATATAAGGGTTAAGTATAAAGTAACGCCAGAAGAGTTTGCTGAATTGCTAAAAAAGGAAGGCTTCACTTTTGATGAGTATAAGAAGCGGTTTGCTGATCAAATTATCATACAGAAGTTAACGTCAGCCGAAATTTATGGAAAGGTAATGGTCACGGATGAGGAGATCAAAGCGCGCATGAACAACAACAGCGCTGCTCCCGACTATGGCTTAAACCCTGGGAAATACAGAATACGGTTGATTTTAATTTTAAAGAAAAACGATGCTCAGGAAGATAAAAAAATAGAAGACAAGATGACAGAGATTTATACTGAGTTAACGAAAGGGGCTGATTTTGCAAAACTTGCAGCAAAGTACTCAGAGGGCCCAAATGTTTCAAACGGAGGTGACATTGGATTCGTCAACAAGGAGGATATGGAAAAAGATGTCGCAGACGTAGTGGTAGGAATGAAAGCTGGTGAGTTTAGTAAGGTGATTAACTCAAAAGACAGCTCTAAAATAGTGCAACTTATGGACAAACAATCGTCTGATGCACCGGAAAAACATTCAGAAAGCGTCAAAAATGAGATCCAAGATGAAAAAGCAAAAGAACTTTATAAGGATTTTATAAAATCCCTGAAAGACAAGAGAGTTATTAAAATATTACTATAATGAATATTGAGGTGACTTTTTGTTAATGCTGGGAGTTTTTGCAGCAACCGGAGGAACATATGACCAAAGTGGATTTGATAAACGCATTGTTTGATAATGTGGGACTTCTCAGGAATGAATCTGAGGATATCGTTGAGACTATACTACAGACAATGAAACAGACTCTTGCCGGTGGTGAGTCAATAAAGATATCTGGTTTTGGAACATTCAATGTAAGAAAAAAGAGATCAAGGCGTGGCAGAAACCCAAAGACCGGTGAAGATATAGAGATAACACCGCGTGTGGTTGTAACATTTCATCCATGCAACAGTTTGAAAAATATGGTGGAGTAGTAAAATGTTAAAGGCAAACCAGCAAGTAAAGCCTGCAGCATCGAATGATACAGAGCAGTTAGGTGCCTTGCAGAAGTTATTCTATAAAATAGGCGAGGTCAGCAGCATAACCGGACTAGAACCATATGTTTTAAGGTACTGGGAAACCGAGTTTGATTTCTTAAGACCTCGTAAGGGGAAGTCTAAGCAACGAATGTACCAAAAGAAAGAAATCGAATTGTTGCTTGACATAAAGCGGCTGTTATACGATGAGCGATTTACTATAGAGGGAGTGAGAAAGAAGCTTTCCGGCAAGTTTGCAGATGAGGAGGCGTTACAACCTGAGATGATTGTAAGAGATAGAGGAGATGTCAGAGCAACGATAGAATCCATCAAGGGCCGGCTCAGGAGTCTGCTTAAGGAATTAAAAAAAGATCGGGGCGTAGCGCAGCCTGGATAGCGCACTCGCTTGGGGTGCGAGTGGTCGCCCGTTCAAATCGGGTCGCCCCGACCACTTAGGCCTTAATGGAGGCTGTGGTACTGTTAAACTCTGAATATTGGGGGCACTATGGATCTGGACAGGAAACCGGCAATAAAAGAAAGGCGCAAACGCCGTAATCCTATTAGCAAATTTGTGTTTGTTGACTCTTTGGTGTGTTGGATTTTATTTGTAGTCACCCTTGTGTATATTGGTATAGCAATGCCGCAGCGCCCTACTATCTTTGATCCTAAGGGCTTATACAGCACCGCCCGCACATATTGGGATACTGATATGATTTCAAATGCGTTTGTTTCTATGAATGTTACCCTTGCCCTGTCTTTAATTGGACTTGCACTAAATGCTATCAGAATGAAAAGAACCTCTGACCGTATTAATTACTCGCTTTTGTTTATGGCGCTTCTCTCTCTGACAGGGATACTGATAGTTTACTTCAATTTCTGAAAAATCAGACTTCAGACTAAAGATTTAACCCCAGACTAATTTTCTTCTCTTTCTGTGGTGCAGATATTTTTCAGCAGAAAGAGCAGCCAAACATCCGTTTGCAGCAGCAACAAGAACCTGTCTGACCTCAACACAAGTGACATCCCCTGCGGCAAAGACACCCTCAAGGTTAGTCTCCATCATTCTGTTTGTTATCACACACTTGTCATCACTTATATCAACGGCAAAATTCAGAAAATCAACTATCGGCGCATTTCCATGCAGATACATAAACACGCCGTCCATTGGCAGAATCTCCTGTTTATTTGACGTCTTATCCATCAACACTATGCTTTCCACTACTTCACCGCCTCTGATTTCCTCTATCCTCTTGTTTACAAGCACCTTAATATTTTGTGCAATTAACTGAGGATTTTCAAGAAGTTTGCGATTTTCCGTCTGTGCAATAATAAACACCTTATCTGTAAAACGTCTGAGTAGAAGGGTTTCTTTTACAGCCTCATCAGACTCGCCCACTATACACACAGTTTTATCTTTATAAAAGGCGGCATCACACACGGCGCAGTAGCTTACCCCTTTGCCAAGATATTCCTTTTCTCCCTTAAGCGATGGTTTCCGTCCCATGGCTCCTGTGGCTACTATGACCGAGCGCCCCTTATAAACACCCTCCATCGTAAACACCTCTTTTGTAGGATTATCAAGCATCGCTCCTATAACCTGACTTTCCACGTACTCAGCGCCAAAAGATACGGCCTGCGTTCTGAAAATATCAAGGAGCTCGGCACCGGTTACCGGTGTAATAATACCTGGATAGTTTTCTATCTTATTTGTAAATGCAAGTGCCCCAGCCGTTTTTGATTTGTCCAGTACTATGGTTTTTAGAGCAAGCCGCGACGCGTATTGAGCAGCAGACAGACCTGCCGGGCCGCCCCCTATTATTATACAATCGTATAAGAGCTCCTCTTCAGACATTTTTTACACCTCTTAAAATCTTTTGATAACGTTATAGTAAGTATCTCTCTGAGCCGGGCTAAACCCCGCTGATTTAACAGCATTTATTATATCATTTTTTGTCACTGTATAGGTAACACCGGCAGCTCTAACCACATTTTCTTCTATCATTGTTGAACCAAAATCATTAGCTCCAAACCTGAGCCCTGTCTGCGCTATTTTTAACCCCTGAGTTACCCACGACACCTGGATGTTTTTTACATTATCAAGATACAGACGGCTTAGGGCAAGTACGCGCAGGTAGTCAACAGCGGTTGCAAGCTCTGACTTTTGGCCAAGTGCTGAGTCTCCGGGTTGAAATGTCCATGGGATAAATGCGGTAAAGCCTTTGCTTTCATCCTGAAGCGCTCTTACGGCATCAAGGTGGCTGACAACATCCTCACCACTTTCCACCGAGCCAAACATCATGGTGGCTGTGGTTTTCATGCCAAGATTATGAGCCTCACGCATTACACTAAGCCACTGCCCTGATTTTATCTTCTTAGGGCTGACAGCCTCACGTACCCTGTCTGACAGTATCTCAGCGCCTCC
This sequence comes from Nitrospirota bacterium, assembly GCA_015233245.1. Lineage (GTDB taxonomy): Bacteria > Nitrospirota > Thermodesulfovibrionia > Thermodesulfovibrionales > Magnetobacteriaceae > Magnetomonas. Next base: position 8,023 of record JADFYB010000091.1, read on the forward strand.
ACCGGGGATTGAGTCTAACCCTGCCGATTTCAACTCAGAGAGGGTATCTTTAATTGAAAGTCCGCTCTTTTTTGCCATATCATATATCTCAGGAGGGGAGAATCCATGAATGTTGATTTTAAACCCGTCCTTAATTTTCTTAAGCATCCCTGTAAAAAAAGAAAGATCAAGGTCTGGGTGCAACCCGCCCTGAAGGAGAATCTGAGTACCTTCGCAGGCGATAGTCTCCTCAATTTTTTTAAACAGTTCTTCATCACTTATAATATAGGCAGCCGGATCCCCGAGTTTTTTGAAAAACAAACAAAAACTGCACTCATTAACACAAACGTTAGTGTAGTTGATGTTTCTGTCAACAATAAAGGTGACAGTCTTATCAGGGTGAAGTGAAGCCCTGACAGAGTCGGCAGCCTTACCAAGTTCAAGAGTTGAAGCGGTATTAAAAAGTTCCAGAGCTTCATTTTTGGAGATTCTGCTCAACCAACAACCTCTTCATAGAGGGCGGTTCTTTCAACTGGAATTTTACCGGCTTTTTTTATTAAATTTTCTATATCATAGACTGTTAATTTCTCTGCTGATTTGGCCCCTGCGCTGTGAGCGATTTTCTCTTGAATTACAGTGCCGTCAATATCATTTGCGCCAAAGAGCAAGGCAACTTGCGTTAACTTTTCACCAAGCATAATCCAGTAGGCCTTTATGTGGGGAAAGTTATCAAGAAACAGGCGGCTTATAGCAATAGTTTTCAGGTCATCAATGGCAGATGGAAAGCGCGTGCCTGAGATTCTGCTGTCAGGTTGATAAGAAAGCGGAATAAAGGCAAAAAAGCCGTTGGTTTTGTCCTGCAGGTCTCTAAGCTCTGACAGATGGCTAACTCTGTCTTCAAATGACTCTATATGGCCGTAGAGCATAGTAGCGTTGCTTTTTATTCCCAGTAAATGGGCTTTCCCATGAATATGTAACCATTCCGAGGCTGAAATTTTCTCAGGGCACAGGGCATTTCTTACTGAGCTTGAAAAAATCTCTGCACCTCCTCCAGGGAGCATATCAAGACCGGCATTTTTCAAAATTTTAAGGGTTTGTTCAACTCCCAAACCGTTTAGTCTTGACATGTAGTCTATCTCCACAGCGGTGAAGGCTTTTATATAAACATGTGGGAAATTCTGCTTTATTTGGCTTAAGAGACTGACATAGTAATCAAAGGGCCAATTCGGGTGCAATCCGCCTACAATATGGAGTTCCCTGAAATACTCATCCGTCTGTCTAAGGATATTAATAATGTCGGTAACTGTATGCTCAAAGCCTCCCTCCTCTCCGGCTGAACGGCTGAAGGCACAGAATTTACATCGGTTTACGCAAAGATTGGTCGGATTAACATGCCGGTTTCTTGAATAATAGACCTTGTCACTGTGAATCTGTTTTGACTTAAGATCAGCCAACTGCCCTATTGTAAAAATATCGTCACTGTTAAAAAGCATCAGACAGTCCTCAGGGGTCAACCTCACACCGGTTGTGACTTTTTCTTGTATGCGGCTAATCATACTCTCATTAAGTCTAATACATTTGGCAGTGTTTATGCAAAATATAATTTGATACAACTATAGTATAATATTAAGTATCGCAAGTGTTATTAGGCAGGAGGCAGAGATGGCAGTAACTAGCTTCAATACATCAAATCAAACTTTTCGCAAATTAATGGGAAATGGATTAGTATATTCAGTCCCAATGTTTCAAAGAGACTATTCGTGGACAGAAGAGGAATGGGATGACCTGTGGCAGGATATGATAACAATGGGAGAGCAGGGTCATTACATGGGTTATCTGGTGTTACAGTCTAATGACGATAAAAACTACAATATAATAGACGGTCAGCAGCGAATTACTACCTTAAGCCTGATTGTGTTAGCCGTGCTAAATAATCTGCAGAACCTTATTAAGAACAATATTGATGCTATTAATAATAACCGCAGAATTGATGCGTTAAGAGATACCTACCTTGGATACCTTGACCCTGTAACACTGGTTCCAAGTTCAAAATTAAAGCTTAATCGTCACAACGACAAATTTTATCAAACCTACCTGGTGCCTCTCGATAAACTGCCCAAACGAAAACTTAAGACCTCAGAACACTTACTTCGTAAAGCTTTCGAGTGGTTTGACAAAAAGATTAATGAACGATTTGACAAAGTTCGTAACGGCGCAGAATTGGCCCGTTTTCTCGATGAATTAGCAGACCGTCTTTTTTTCACAGTCATTTCCGTAAATGATGAGCTAAATGCCTTTACGGTGTTTGAGACGCTAAATGCACGGGGTGTGCGGTTATCGGCTACCGATTTGTTAAAAAACTACCTGTTTTCAGTGGTTGACAGCTCAGGCAGCCATGAAAATGAAATCAGTTCGCTGGAGGATCTCTGGGAGATTATAGTTGATAAACTTGGAGGCGAAAGAGTCCCCGATTTTCTCAGAGTTTTCTGGAATAGCTTTAACCCCCTGACACGTCACTCTGAGCTCTTTAAAGTTATCAGCAAAAGTGTCAATAATAAAGAAGGTGTATTCAAATTAGTACGGGAAATGGATCATAAATCAGATATCTACATTGCCTTAAGCGATGCCAACAACACTTTGTGGACGCAGAAACAGAGCAAGTACATCAGCCAACTAAAAATGTTCAATGTCAAACAACCCTATTCTATGTTATTAGCTTCAAAAGAAGTTTTAAATGATGATGACTTTACACGGGTTCTCAGGGCGTGTACTATTGCCTCATTTCGTTACAATGTAATAGGCAGTCTTTCCCCAAATGAACAAGAGCGTGTATATAATAATATGGCAGAGAACATCTCAAAAGGACAACTGGTCAACACAAAAGATACTATACTCATGCTAAGCTCAGTTTACCCCTCAGACGAGCAATTCTCCACTGCTTTTGCAGAAAAACAATTCCGCACCACGCGAAACCTGAAGTTAGTTCGCTATATTCTATTTGAAATCGAAAAACATGTCTCGGGCAAAGATTACGATCAAGATAGCGATAAATATAACGTCGAGCATGTTCTTCCGAAAAATACAGAGGATAACTGGCAGGAGTTTACTGATGAACAGATGGAGAATTATCTTTACAGAATAGGTAATATGACTATTTTGACAGCAGGGCAAAATCGTGACATCGGCAACAAGCCATATCAACAAAAGAGAACATTTTATGAACAAAGCGAGTTTGAGATTACAAAGAGCATTGCCGTAGAAAATAAAGAGTGGACACCTGACAGGATAGTTTCCCGTCAAAAGTGGCTTGCAAAACAGGCTGTAGCAATTTGGCGTATTTCTGAGTTATCACAAGAAAAGTAAAAAACCACAGATAAACACTATGTCTATCTGTGGTCAAAAACTATGTTACTAACAATAATTATGTTGCAGTGTTAACTATGTTACCTACAGAACCTATGGGAGCTGAGGAGCCCTGC
>JADFYB010000313.1 GCA_015233245.1 Nitrospirota bacterium
GTGTTTATAAAAAATCAGAAGGGCCAGTATCAGGCTGAAGTTAAATTTATCAAACGTCTGGCCATATATAAAAACAGATGCAAACGGGAGCACTGTAAAGGCAACCAGTGCCGACAAAGAAGAGTACCGTGTAAGCACTGCTGTTATAAGCCACGCCAGTATTACAACCACACCGGCATAGGGCATAAAAAACAAAACTGTTCCAATGCTTGTTGCAACCCCCTTGCCGCCCTTAAATTTCATAAATATTGAAAAATCATGGCCTAATACGGCAAAAATGCCCATAAGGCCTACGGCAATTTCGCTCTGTCCGGTTAGTTTGCCTATTAATATGGCAACAGCGCCCTTAAGTGTATCCCCAAGGAGAGTAAAGAGGGCTGGCAGTTTTCCAACTGATCTCAGTACGTTTGTGGCGCCAATGTTACAGCTTCCTGTTTTTGTCAAATCCACACCTTTGGTTTTGGCTATCAGCACCCCAAAGGGAACTGAGCCTAAAAGAAAAGAAAGTATGAGCAGCAAAACAATCATATTTTTCTCCAAAACACCACCGTATATTGTACACCTGAGACAACGGCAAGAAACACAGAAATCCAGATAAACATAAGCCCTGTGGTGTAGAAGTTAAATCCGGTAAAGAGATTGCCCTCCACTATCATACATAGTATTCCGGCTATCTGGGTTGCTGTCTTAAGTTTGCCTCCCAGTTCTGCCTTTATAACAATATCCTTAGTGAGGGCTACGACTCTGAGAGTAGTAACAAGAAACTCCCTGACAATTATTATCACAGCAGGCCATATTGACAGATACCCCATATCAACAAGAAGGATAAGAGCCGCTATGACTAAAAACTTATCTGCTATCGGGTCCATAATTATCCCAAACGTTGTAACCTGCCCTGACCGCCTTGCCAGATAACCGTCCAGAAAATCCGTAATTGCTGCCAAGCCAAAGACCGCCGCCCCAGCTAACGGCTGAGTCGGAGTTACGTACAAAAACACGGGAATCAACAAAATCCTGCTTAACGTCAACACTGTTGGAGCATTAAGACGTATTGTTTTCATTTCGATTTCATGTGCCATTTACGTTTTATCTTTTTCTCTGCAGACATCCACTAAATAGTTTAACATATTGATGAGCACTCTGAGTGTTTTATAACAAAAATCTGTCAACATAAGCAATAGAAAGCATAATTTTTTTTATAAATGACGACAAAAATCATGCCAATTTTACTGACTTTAAGTACATTCATCTTTTTAATAAATATGCATAGAACCTTCTTTTACAAATCATCCGGCACATCATTAAAAACTTATGTAATAAAAGGTTGGACTCACCAGTCAGCTTTAATGGTCTCCTTTATGTTCCATAGCCATCATTAAAAAGCCGGAAAAGTATCCATTATCCGGAGCAAGTGAAGGATCAACATGTTCTTTCATCTCATTTATGGCATCCCGGTATTTTTTGTAGAATTGATATGTTGGGTTAGGTTTATACTCAAACCCTCAATAACACCCTTAACTGTAGTAGGCTTCATGAATACTTCCGTTTTAGGAAATACATAGAAAGGGCATACGGTTACCAAAGACCACGTAGCCAGTTTTATATTTTTTAATGCTTTAACAAGCAGTTCAAAACCTGAATCTTGATTGGAGTAGAGAAATTTATACAAGGCATTAGCCATTTGCTCCTGCATATATGAGGGTAAGATTTTTGCAGAATCTCGAAATTTAGGCTTTTCAAATATTGAAATAAGCGAGGAACGAGTAACTACCTGGATCATTGCGCTAACAATATCAAGTGGATTTTCAAAATTTGCTTTATCAAAAAGTTTGGATGCAAGTTCTGTCATTTGTACAGGTTTATGTTTTTTTGCAATTTGTTGCATAATGGGGTTTGAAAATCCATCTGGATAGATATCAAAAAAATCCTGCTCAGCCTGCTTAAGTTTTGATATATTCACTATTAAACCATCTTTTTTCTATATTATTTACGCTCACAATTTTACACTTATAGTCTATAATATACCATATTTACAGCACTATTATGATTAAAAAAATCGGGAGGTAACCTGTGTCGATAAATCCATGGATTGATGTAACATTAACCCTTAGTACGGATATGGTGGTGTGGAGGGGGGATCCGCCTTT
>JADFYB010000314.1 GCA_015233245.1 Nitrospirota bacterium
GAGCTCGCTGTGAAACTTTTTAAGCGGCGGTACGCCGGTTAAAAAAATATTTACCTCACAACACACAATCAAAACAGCATATTTATTAAAAGCTGAGATTGCCACACCCCCTTACGGTGGTTCGCAATGACGTCAAAGAAGTCTGACAACAAACTTAGGGTCAAGGGAGCTGGCTCCCTTGTGGGAGAGGGTTTAAGGGAGAGGGCAAAGCCCTTTCCCTTACTTACTTACTCTTAAAAACCGTACTCTTTCCACTTTTCAGTAACTAACTTTATGATTTTTTCATCCATAACAATGTCAGGCGGCCACTCTCTGTGAAACCCCTCTGAGGGAAGTTTTTTTGTAGCGTCAATCCCCATCTTTCCGCCGTAAGCGGTAATAGGCGAGGCGTGTTCAAGCACATCTAACGGCCCCTCAAGGATAACAACATCACGTTTTGGATCCACATTGTTGCCAATTCTCCAGACAACCTCTGATGTGTTTTGCACATCCACCCACTTATCCACAATCACTATCATTTTAGTGAAACTCATCTGTCCCATTCCCCAAAGCGCATACATAATCCTTCTGGCATGCCCCGGGTAACGTTTATCTATAGAAACTAATGCAATGTTATGAAACACTCCCTCAAGCGGCAAATTCATGTCAACCACCTCTGGCAGCTGCTTTCTGAGTAGCGGCAGGAAAATCCGCTCCGTAGCCTTTGCTATAAAGCAGTCCTCCATCGGAGGCTTACCCACTATGGTGGCAGGATATATGGCGTCTTTCCGGTGTGTGATACAGGTTATATGAAATACGGGGAAATCATCTTTCATAGAATAGTAACCGGTGTGGTCGCCAAAGGGCCCTTCAGTCCTTCTTTCAAACGGGTTCACGTATCCCTCAAGGACAATTTCCGCATTTGCCGGAACCTCCAGCTCCACGGTTTCACACTTGACAAGCTCAACGGCTGATTTTCGTAAAAATCCGGCAAAAAGCATCTCGTCAATTCCCTCCGGAAGCGGCGCTGTAGAGGAGTACATGACTGCTGGGTCTGCCCCTATTGCTACTGCCACCTCAAGCGGCTTACCCAGTTTCTCTGCTTTTCTGTAGTGCCGTGCCCCGTCTTTGTGCATATGCCAGTGCATGCCGGTTGTGCGCTCATCGTAAACGTGCATACGGTACATGCCGCAGTTGCGCTCGCCGGTTTCAGGGTCTTTTGTAAAGACCAATGGAAGGGTTATAAAGCAGCCTCCGTCTGAAGGCCACGTTTTAAGAATCGGAAATATACTTAATGATGGATTTTCTTTTGTTATAACATCCTTACAGTGTCCTGTTTTAACATATTTGGGTAAAAAATCCGCAAGGCGCTTTAACTTAGGAAGCGCCCTCAGTTTGGATATCAGATTTGTAGGTATCTCAGGCTCTAAAAACTCAAGAATCTCTACTCCAATATCATCTAATTTATCCACCTCAAGTGCAAGACACATCCTTTCAAAAGTGCCAAAGAGATTAACAACGCATGGAAATTGCGCTCCCTTGCAGTTTTCAAAAAAAAGAGCCTCTCCGCCGTTTTTGACAAACCTGTCGTTAATCTCAGTAATTTCAAGCTCTGGGTCAACCTCTGCTTTAATATACTTAATAAGCCCCTTCTTTTTTAATAACCCTATAAAATCTCTGATATCTCTGTATGCCATAATTCCGTCTTCAGTCGCCTTTCTTTTTAGCTTTATTGGTGGTTTTCTTTTCTGCTGTATTCTCTTCGGTTGGTAAGTCATCAATGCCGGCAATATCTAAATCAACAGTTAATTCAGCAGAGTCCTCACTGAGAATCTCCACAGTTGTGTCATTCAGCGATAAGTCATAATTTTCAAAAGACAACTTGGACGGCACTATCGTCTCCTCATCAAAGTCCGGAGTGCTGCTCTCATCTGTAGCTAACTCACCTGAATCGCTAAGTCTCGGTTCATCGTCAAGAGAAAGCTCAAGGTCTGGAATATCTTCTAAGTCCGGAGTGCTGCTCTCATCTGTAGCTAACTCACCTGAATCGCTAAGTCTCGGTTCATCGTCAAGAGAAAGCTCAAGGTCTGGAATATCTTCTAAATCCGGAGTGCTGCTCTCATCTGTAGCTAACACAGCTGAATC
>JADFYB010000315.1 GCA_015233245.1 Nitrospirota bacterium
AAACATCAAAACATAGTGGGGAACTTATACGCTCTTATGCGTCAGTATGTTAAAAAAAATAACATCGGCAATGTGTACCTTGCTCCACTTGACGTTATATTTGAAGAGGGTGAAAACAGGCTTCAACCCGATATATTATTTATACGAAATGAAAACATGGCGATCTTTCAGGACTGGATACGAGGGGTGCCTGATATGGTCTGTGAGATAGTGTCTACGGGAACGTATGAGAAAGATACCGAAATAAAAAAGGCTGTCTATGAACGATACAAAGTGCCGGAGTACTGGATTGTAATTCCGGAGTTTCTGGCTGTGGAGATTTTTATAATAGAAAACAACAGGTACATAAAGCACTCTTTTGCAGAGCTTGAAGGCGTTATTAAATCGAAAATTATCGAGGGCTTAGAGGTAAATATTAAGGATATTTTTGCGTAACCCATTGACTATAAAAATGGAAGATGACAACAAGATAACACCGCTTGATAAGCTGGCTAAAACTCTTATGCAATTGAAATCAGAAGGCAAAAAAATCGTGCACTGCCACGGCTGCTTTGATCTTATGCACCCAGGGCATATAAAGCACTTTCAGGCGGCTAAGAGAATGGGAGACATCCTTGTTGTAACTGTCACTCCGGACATCTATATTGATAAGGGTCCGGGTAGGCCCGTCTTTAACCAGACTCTGAGAGCCGAAAGCATTGCAGCCCTTGAGTGTGTCAATTTTGTCGCCATAAACAGCTGGCCTACCGCCGAAGAGACTCTGAGGCTGCTAAGACCTGACATTTATGTTAAAGGTCAGGAGTTTGAAAAATTAGTGGATCCCACCGGCAAAATCCAGCGGGAATTCGATGTCGTTAAAGAAATCGGAGCTGAAATCAGATTCACACAAGAGGAAATCGTCTTTTCATCAACTAAACTGATTAATACTTATTTGTTGGGAAAAGACCCCAAATCCTGCTAAGGATACCCTACACCCCGCATTGTTTAAACACCTTTAACCACAATTACCTGTGAAGATGTGAATTTGTTTGATTTACTTTTGAGTTTGTGTTAGCATAGCGGAACTATTACACTAATTGATAAGCATTAGGGGGGATATAAAATGAAAAAAGCCATAATGGTGTTTTTAATGCTTTTGCTCTTAGCAAAGGCTGTGTGCGCCTCCGATGTGACTGATATCAAGATGGTGTTTGTCAAGGGTGGATGTTATATGATGGGAGATACATTCGAAGCCGGTTTTCCAGCCGAAAGACCGGCTCATGAAGTATGTGTAAGTAGTTTTTATATGGGGAGGTACGAGGTAACTCAGCACCAGTGGAATTCTATAATGGAAAATAACCCTTCTTCATTTACAAATGACGGCTCCAATCCTGTAGAACAGGTAACATTTGAACAGGTAAAAGCGTTTATAAATAAGTTAAATAGTAAGACTGGAAAGAAATATCGCTTACCAACCGAAGCGGAGTGGGAATATGCCTGTAGAGGTGGAGGAAAACAAAAGAAATATTCCGGCAGCGGTAATAATGCCGATGATTATGCCTGGTATTGGGATAATTCAAAAACAGGGACACATCCTGTAGGGCAGAAAAAACAAAATGGGATAGGACTTTTTGATATGAGCGGCAATGTGTGGGAATGGGTGGAGGATATTTACGCAGGAGACGCCTACAAGAACCATTCACGTAATAATCCTATATACACTAAAGATTTTGGCACCCATGTAATACGAGGAGGAGGGTGGGGCAGCGGCAAACAGGATATACGATGTTCCAGCCGTAACACACATAAAGAGAGCAACTACTTTGTAGGTTTCCGCCTTGCCCGTGACAAGTAACAGTTGTTATTTTTTGACATCGGATTGTCCACAACGACCACTGTGATATTTTTTGATAATGTTCCACATTGCAGCAAAAGCGTCTGATTCACCACATTTTTACAAAAATTGCCAGTGTTATAATAATTGTGTCAGTGTTTTTAAAAGGTGTGCAGATATGATAAAATGAGAATCTGTGCCAGAAGATAGCAAAAAAACTCTAATACCAAGTAGCAGTCAGAAGCATAACGAGGCGGCAAGGAGAAAGCGACGCAGGCGTACTTTTAG
>JADFYB010000092.1 GCA_015233245.1 Nitrospirota bacterium
ATACGTCACCACCTCCATATCCTCATGCGCGTGAGTGTCAAACCCAGCCCCAGGACTTACAAAATCCTCGTTTAATACACGTAGCGGTCCAAACTGAACGTGATTTGCATCATAGTAACTGCTAAATGAAAAACTATGATGGGTTTTTAACCACGAATAACTTGCGTAACCACGATCTTTACTTAGTCTCAGCTCTATAGCCATCAGTCCCTCCTCATAATAGTTTAACAGAAGGCAATTAAAAATTTACATAGCATTTTAATTAAAGGCTGGCTTTACAAAGGGGACCGTTAAATTGAGCTACATCACAGTATCATCTATCCTTCTTTTATGTTGACTATGTGGTGCAGTTTTTTCATCCTCTGAGAAACCTTCTTGTTTAATTGCATCAGATACGGTTTCGTTTACAGTTTCTACAATTGCAATGGCACCACTTGTGTTGAAATGCTCACAAAAACTTTTAGCACCTTCACAATCTATGTCTTTCTTTATGATAATTTGCTTACCAGAGAATAGTTTTTCTAAAAACTCATCATCATTGCGTGTTAAAAGAATTTTCAGGGAAGCTTTAACCTCGTCTAAATCAAAACCATCTTTTATCTTACCATCAAATATAACATTACATATTGGCATTACATCAGACCTCCATACAAAAAAAACTGTCTTGGTATTAGTGACTTAAAGGCTCTATCCTCCAAGTCATCTATCGAAAACAATACCACTATTGCCTACCTAAAATCAAGGTTTTTTAAGACATTAAAAATCGATAAGTCAGTTTAGAGACACCGAGCCCCTTTCTAAAATATCTTCTATTTTATTGATTAGCCCTGATTCCACCGACACATTAAACGCTGTCACTATGGTGGTTATCGTCTCACCGCCATAGAGTTTTAGATAGACGGGAAGAGGCCCTCTGACCTCAGACAGAGTTTCTTTGAGTTTTATAAATGTGGCGGTGTTACAGTATTTTTCACGAAGTCTTATTTCCATCTGCCTAAATGAGTCATTTATAGCTCTCTGAAGACTGAGCACCTCTGAAGCCAGTATCTTACTGCCCTTTTCTGATACCTCAAGTTTCCCTTTAATAACAACCAGGGCATCTTTTTTAAGAAACGAATCTGAGCGTGAAAATGTATCAGGAAATACCACAACCTCAACGGAGCCCTCATCGTCCTCTAACTGCACAATTGCCATCTGCCCTTTATTGTCTTTCACTTGTTTTTTAGTCAACACAGACACAATGCCCGCCACTTTTACCTCTTCTTTGTCCATGAAGTTTTCAAATGAGGATGTTTTTGTGATATTTAGCTGTTTCAGTTCCCTTTCATAGTTTCTTAACGGATGCCCAGTAATATAAAAACCAAGCGATTGTTTTTCATTACTGAGTTTTTCCATTTCATCCCACTCAACCTCTGTGCCAGCTCCGGTAAACACAGGAATGTTTCCAAAAAGCGACGGTGTTGAATGCCCGCTCCCGTTTAACAAAATATCTAAGTTATCAACAGCTCCTTTGCGGGTTTTTATCATAGAGTCAAAGGCGCCGGCCTTTATCAGGCTTTCTATCACTTTTTTATTAACCCTGCGGGAATCCACCCGTCTAACAAAATCCTCTAATGATGTGAAAATGCCCTTCTCTCTGATTTCTAAGATTGACTCTATAGCAGCTGAACCAACCCCTTTTACCGCTTCAAGGCCAAAACTTATGGCGCTGCCGATTATTTTAAATTTCCTGTTGCTTACGTTTATATCTGGCGGCAGTATCTCTATTGCCATTTCACGACATTCTTTTATAAATTTCACGACTTTTTCGGAACTGTCCTCAGTTGAAAGGTTGGCTGCCATAAATTCCACTGAGTAGTGAGCCTTTAGATACGCTGTCAAATACGATATGTAAGCATAAGCGGCTGAGTGGGATTTGTTAAAGCCGTACTTTGCAAATTGAGCCATAAGGTCAAATATCTTAACGGCCATTGTCTCTTTTATCCCGTTTTTAATTGCTCCGCTTACAAAATCATCCTTTTGCTTATCCATCTCGTAGCTTATCTTTTTTCCCATTGCTTTCCGCAAAATATCGGCCTGTCCCATTGTGAAACTGGCAAGCTTATTGGCTATTCTCATTACCTGCTCCTGATACAGAATAACTCCGTAAGTCTCATCAAGGATGTCCTTAAGTTGCGGTAAGTCGTATTGAACCGGGATGAGACCCTTTTTACGCTTTATGAAATCATCAATCATTCCGCTACCTAGAGGCCCGGGTCTGTAGAGCGCTACAAGCGCTATCAAGTCTTCAAACCTGTTTGGAGCCATACGAATTAAGATATCTTTCATCCCGGCGCTTTCAAGTTGAAACACCCCCGTGCTGGTACCCTGGCCAAGAAGCAGGTACGTTTGCTCATCATCAAACGAAATCCCCTTTAAGTCCAGTTCAATGCTCTTTTCTTTCAGATACTCCTGAGTTTGCTTTATCACGGTAAGTGTCTTTAGCCCCAGAAAATCAAACTTAAGCAGGCCCATTTTTTCAATTGAGCCCATATCAAACTGCGTGATAATGTTGTCCTCGTTTGTGGGCTTATACAGTGGAGTGTAATCGGTAAGCGGTGTGGGAGATATGACAACCCCTGCGGCGTGAGTGGAGGCATGACGGCATAGTCCCTCAAGTCTCATCGCAATGTCTATGAGTTTTTTAATTTCCTCAGACTTTTCATAAGCGTTTTTTAACTCAGGCTCAGCCTGCATGGCCTCTTTTATGGTTATATTAAGTGTTAGGGGAATCAGCTTTGCGATTCTGTCAACCTCAGCGTAAGGCATAGCAAGGGCGCGTCCAACATCCCGCACAGCCGCCTTTGCAGCCATAGTTCCAAAGGTTATTATCTGAGCAACGTGGTCTTTGCCATACCGTTCTGCAGTATAAGCTATAACTTCACCGCGCCTGTCCTTACAGAAGTCCACGTCAATATCAGGCATACTGATTCGTTCAGGGTTAAGAAAGCGCTCAAACAGTAGATTGTACTTAAGCGGGTCTATGTCGGTTATATCGAGGCAATAGGCTACCAACGACCCCGCAGCTGACCCTCTTCCCGGGCCCACAGGAATTCCCTTTGTCCGCGCATAGTTTATAAAATCCCACACAATTAAGAAGTACGAGGCAAACCCCATCTTCTTAATCACTTTAAGCTCGGTTTCAAACCTGTCCACATATGGTTTATCAGGGGTTGGGCTAACCTTAACGGCTAATCCGGCACGTGCCAGTTTTTCCATATAATCCTCAGGAGACTGATTGTCTTTGAGGTTATATCTGGGGAGACGTATGTCGTATAGTTTAAAGGTAAGGTTGCATTTTTCGGCAATTTCTCTGGTATTAGTTACAGCCTCCGGAATATAAGGAAACGCTGCTGTCATCTCCTCTGGCGACTTAAAATAGAGACCATCGGTTTTAAACTTGAGACGGTCCTCGTCATAAATAGTCTTACCGGTTTGAATGCAAAGCAGAATTTCATGAGCTTTAGCGTCATCCCGTGTCAGATAATGGCAGTCGTTAGTGGCAACAACTTTTATGTGTGTGTCGTAGGATAGTTCAATTAGCTGCTTATTGAGAACCTCCTGCTCAGGAAGTCCGTTGCTCTGAATTTCAATATAAAAGTCAGGGCCAAATATGTGTTTAAAAAACAGTGCGGCCTCTCTGGCGCTGTCTGTCTGACCTTGCTGCAGTAAATATGGCACTTCGCCTTTCATACAGGCAGAAAGCGCTATAAGACCGCCGCTATACTGTGTAAGGAGGTCTTTATCTATTCGAGGTTTGTAGTAAAACCCCTCCGTATATGCTTTTGTCACAAGAGAGACGAGGTTTTTATAACCATCCATGTTTTTAGCAAGCAGTATAAGGTGATGATACGAGCCTTTGGTTTTTTCAAGCCGACTGCCGTTTGAAATATAAACCTCTGAGCCAATAATGGGTTTTATACCGGCATCAGAGACTTTTTTATAAAACTCCATGGCGCCAAATAGATTCCCGTGGTCAGTGATGGCAAGAGCCGCAAGCTTATACCCCACCGACTTTTCAACCAGCTCATCTATACGGATAGCCCCATCCAGCAAACTGTATTGAGTGTGCAGGTGTAGCGGTACGTATTGTGCGTGTTGCATGGAAAATATGATACCTGTTTATTGCGTCAGGTGTCAATTGGTGTAAAAGATGAAACATGGCACTGTCATTCTATATATTATCTGTATAATCAAGTCGTTTCTTTCTGTTTTTTATAGATTATGTTTTACGCTATTAGGTTATAGCCTCCGATTGGCTACATGTTTTGCAAGTTTAAAATATTTTATCGTATCGCGAGTTTCTTTTGTAAAATAGCTGAAACCTCAGTTGAGAGACTGAAACCAGGGGACTAATTTCATTTATTATTTTAACCAATTTTATATATAATAATGGATGCAGGAATCGCAGGTTACTACTATGGGTTTCCACACAACATAGCTCAAAAATGATTACTTGCTCTATATAAAATTATGATAAAACAAGGCGATAAAGCCCCCGACTTAAACATTTTGCTCTCAAACGGTACTGAGACAAGCTTAAGCACTCTATGGGAGCAGGGCAATGTGTTGCTTGTGTTCTTACGACACTTTGGGTGACCATTTTGCAAAGAGCAGGCTGTGCAGTTGCACAGGGAAAGGGAACACTTTGACGCACTTGGTACGCAGATAATACTTGTCGGTATGGGAGGCGTAAAACAGTCGGAGTTATTTCGTAAAAACCATGGGTTAACATTTAAAGTTATCTGCGATCCACATAAACATTTGTACAAGGCGTATGAACTCTTTAGCACAGGACTTAGCGGTATCGCCTCCCCAAAGGTTTTAGTGCGTGGTATGAGAGCACTAGTAAGAGGACATCCTCCCGGAGTTCCGGTCGGTGATGTGTTTCAACTTTCTGGAGTGTTTATTATTGACCGCACTGCCACGATAAAATACGCCTGTTACTCAAAAGATATTTCAGAGTATCCACCTGTTGATGAACTTTTGCATATTGCGTCACAATATGCTTAGCTAGCCACCGGAGCATTCTAAACTTAATATGAGGAAGAAAGTTACGATAATTGGAGCAGGGCCCGGAGGGTTGGCTGCTGCTATGTTATTGTCTTATAAGGGGTATGATGTAACTGTCTATGAGAAGGGGAATTCCGTTGGAGGCCGGACCGGAAGATTTACACTTGACGATTACATTTTTGATATAGGGCCGACCCTTTTAATAATGCCTCAGTACGTGGAGGAGCTTTTTGCTCTTTCCGGTGTAAACTTAAAAGACTACGTAGAGATTAAGATGCTTGACCCGCTGTACAGATTAAGGTTTGCAGACGGCACGGAGTTTTTCCCATCATCGAATGAAAAGAAAACCGTGGCGGAGATAAAACGGTTGTTTCCCCGTGAGGTTGATAATTATCTGAGATTTAAACAACATGAGCACTATAGGTTCAACCGTATTGAGCATTGTTTTAAAGTAGCGTACGAAAAAATGTCTGATTTTTTGAAGCCTCAATTCTTAGAGGCGCTTCCCCAAATGGACATATTGAATACACTTAACGGACGCCTTAAAAAGTATTTTAGTGATGAGAAAATGCAATTAGCAATGTCTTTTCAGACAAAGTACATAGGGATGTCACCGTGGAGAGCTCCCTCAGCGTACACGTTAATATCATTTATAGAGCATAAATGGGGAATAGCTCATATTACAGGAGGATTAAACAAATTAACATTGGCGATGGCTAAAGTAACAGAAGGATATGGAGGAAAAATTCACACATCCACTGCTGTGCGGCAGATTTTGAGAAAGAACAGGAAAGCGACAGGGGTACTTTTAGAAAATGGCGACAAAGTGGAATCAGACTATGTGGTAATCAATGCTGATTTTGCGTATGCGATGTCAAATTTAGTTGGTGAGCGCAGGAAGTACACAGATACTAACTTACAAAAGCATGATTACTCGTGTTCTGCATTTGTGCTGTATCTTGGTCTTAATAAGCAATATGATATGGCGCATCACAACCTGATTTTTGGATATGATTTTAAAAAGAGCATGGATGATATAGCAATGACTAAAAAACCCTCGTCAACCGCCTTTGCATATATTCAAAATCCGTCTGTTTCAGACAGCACTTTAGCACCATCAGGGAAATCCACTATGTATATTCTTGTACCGGTACCGAACAATAAAGCCGCGATTGACTGGGAGGCGATAAAGCAGGATTTCAGAGATAAGGTGTTGGATAATATTTGTAAAAAAGCAGAAATCAAAGACATAAGAGACCATATCGAGGTGGAAAAAATTGTTACGCCCATAGATTGGGAATACGGATTTAATACATTTAAAGGAGCAGTGTTTAACCTAAGCCATAACCTGAATCAGATGTTTTACTTCAGGCCACATAACAGGTCTGAGGAACTATCTAATTGCTATATCGTTGGCGGTGGAACCCATCCCGGCAGTGGTCTGCCAAATATCTGTATATCCTCAATAATAACATCAGAATTGATTATCAGAGACGACCTTGGCAACCGGTCTTTTAACAGGAAACTGCTGTAATGAAACTTAACACAGTAGAGCGGCGGGGTAAGATAGGCGTAATCCCATTATAAAATAAATTATTTTTAATGCCTTTGTAGCTAATTCCGCTAATAAAAAACTGGATTTCTGCTTTCCAGAATGTATTACCATTATTTGGGTTTTCTGGTTAAGGCCATTTTTCAAGTGATAAAATTTCAATTGCAATAAGACTCGCTAAATGTATTATAACTTTTATGGCACGCCGGTCTAAAACACATACGCCAGTGGTGGTATTTTTCAGCCTCGAATATCCTTTAAACAAGAATTTAACCAGCTACATGATATATTTTGAAGAACATTTGCGAAAAGGCGGAAACTATGGCTATTTTTATAAATATTCTTGACATCTGCTTTCAAAAACCAATTCACTCCCTCAACAGTTTCATGGTATCTACTGCCTTTTGGCAGGTGCTTAAGTATTGTTGCCTTACCATTGTTGCCCTCAAATGTTTTCATTTCCTTAGTGGTCATTAGTTTTCCCTGCTGTTGAGTATTAAGCCAATCAGCCAGCAGCCAGTTTTCAATCATTCTATCAGGAATACCAATGACTATATCATCGTTGATACCCTCGGACTTAATAAGTCTTTCTAGTTCCTCTCTGATTATTTCTACAGAGTCGCTGCGATCCTCACGGTCATAGATTATCACAAATGGGTAATACCTGTTACCCAAAAGCCGAATAAGAGATGCAATTCTTTTAGCTGCTGCATGAAGTTCTGCGTCTTTACCATTAAGATTCAGGCGACGTACTGGTGTGTCGGGGCAGAGTTGCTGTAGTATCTTTTGTTCTTGTTGCCCATCAACAATAAATGCAGGCTTACTCATTTTCAATAGCCCCTGCGAGATAATAATAGCCTAAGCCAAAGCCGGTTCTTTTAATCTCATCTTTTAATTCATTTTTATTTGAGCATCTTTTTGCGTAGGTCTTTCCCTCTGAAAAGGATACAACAATTAATTCCTCCGGATTACAGCTGTTGAGTATTGTTTCACTATGAGTAGTAATCAAGCTGAAAGAATAGTCACGACGTTCAGTGTGAATATTTCGCATTATATCTAGTATTTGACTTTGCATTAAGGGATGTAAATAGTTTTCAGGTTCTTCAATAGCAAACATGGATTTGGTCGTAAAAACAGCAGTAATCATAGCAATCCACTTGATAGTTCCATCAGACATTGAGCTAAGCGGCAAAATTGCTGTGTAGTCAGCATTTACTATTTTTAAGGTAACCTTTAGCTGATTATTGAAAGTATCGTTTGCTACATCAATGGCATCTATAGAATTATTAGCAAGGTTAATATACTTTTGCAAGTCCTCAAGAGACAGCTTAGTTATGAGATTACGTTTATAAAAAGTAGGAATATGCCGGTCTGTAATCCCTTTTTTCATTTTTATAGCATAAAGTGTTGCAGAAAGGCCACTACCATCTTTAGCTATACCTGCCGCCTTTGAGCTGTCTTCAGGGATTATGACTTTTGAGGGTACTATATTGTAGATTTCCCCACTCACCATATCTTGAAAAACAGGTATAAATATTGGGTCGAATCGAAACAATAATTGAAGCAGAGATACCTGCGCTGAAGACATACGTGCAATCAAATTCCTTACTTGTAGCATAATGTTTGAGTCATTTTTTTCTTTTCTGTCATCTTGGAAGAGAAAAAAATTTTTAGGATTTTTAGCTTTAACAATTACCTCTGGCTTCATGTCGTTTTTGAAATTCTGTTCAATTACGATTTTCCATAGAATCTTTTTGTTTAAATTGTCTTCAGCTTCAACAAAGCTCTTTCCGATGTTTATATTTAAAGATTGTTTTTTAAATACAACAGATTCAAGCTCAGTAGTAAAAAGAATTTCGAAAAAATACTTGTAATGGCAAAATTTATTTTTGTTTATGAGCTGACAACCGTATACAGTCGCCTGAATGGTTTCCTGAAAATTTTTATCACCAATCCTGCGAAACACAGCGCCTGCGCCACCGAGGCGACTAATAGCTTCTGAAACGTCAGTCCGGACAAGAGTGGAAAGAAACTCAAAAAAAAGAACAATATTTGTTTTTCCACCACCGTTTGGACCAACCAAGACATTTAAGCCTTGTCGTAGATCCAAAGAAAACTCTGCGAGTGACTTAAATCCATTTACTTCGATACGAGTAATCATAATACGTCCATTCCTCTCTTATATGCTGTGCGTATAAAGACTAAAAGTTTTTCATCGGCTTGTAGCCTCTTATGCAATAAATTCTCATGAATGCCAATTATGGGATACTTCCGAAACATTCCTGCCATCTTCTGTCACCAACCGTATTACCTATACTTTGAACTCTCCATCATAGTTTCGCTGTTCCATTGACATATCTTTTATTTCAGTATTTTAACTTATTTGTATGTACATTGAATAGTAGTAATACCAAGTCGCAGTCAGAAGTCTAACGAAGCCAACGATGTTAGACGATTGAATTTGAATTAGAACTACCCTATATCACCAAACGTAAATTGAAGCAGCAACACTGAGGCAAAAGAGGCTGTTTCGGCACGTAGAACTCTGCTGCCTAAATACACCGATGAGATGCCCGCCGATTCGGCCTCGCTTATTTCATATGAACTGAAGCCGCCCTCAGGGCCCACTATTGCGTATGTGGTTTTTACATCACTCTGCAAAACCTCTGATTTTAAGCTTATCCCGCCTTTTTCATAAAAAATAAAAGCACGGCTCTTCACATGTTCTTTAATCATTAACAGCAAATCGGAAAAATTTAACGGTGGTCTTACAACTGGCACTGTTACACGCTGTGACTGCCGTGAGGCCTCTATTGCTATCTTATTCCATCGGGAGAGTTTTCTTGTTTCTGTGAGCTGGCAGCGGGAGCTATAAAACGGAATGATTTCACTTACTCCACACTCGGTAGCTTTTTCTACCACAAAATCCATTTTAGCGCCCTTAAGAAGCCCCTGACAAAGCACAATTGCAACCTTTTGTTCCTCTTTTGGTGTGTCCTGAGGGGTAAGTTTAAGAAGTACCTCTTTTGCTCTGACATCTGTTATGATTCCGGTAAAAACCTGTCCTGACGAATCAAAAAGAAGCACAGTGTCGCCAGCCCGCTGTCTTAGAACATTGGTAAGGTAGTGGGCGTTTTGTCCGTTAAGGCAGAAAAAACCGTCTGTCTCTGTTATTTTTTCAATGTATAACCGGTGCATGAATTATCAGTAGCGTGCCAATTCTGCACAATAACTTAGATATATTTAGCCATATCTTTGCGATATAACTATCAATGCTATACCCTCTATGAGGATAATCACATTAAAGATTACTGAAATTTGGTGCAGTCTTTTAAATTTCTTCTGTAATAAACCCTCATCGGTTGTATCAGGCATTGATTTATCAAAGGAATGTATTTTTGCTTTCACCTCTTTAACTTGCGGATGAATGACTATATAGTTTAACAAGCTAAAGATAAAAGCCAAAACAAGTAAACACAGTATGCTCATTTGTAATCGTCTCAAAGGCCATGACAAGAGAAAGAGGTACGACAAAAGTGAGAATCCGGAAACAGCGGCAACAAACGGAAAATACACAGGAAACAGATAACCTACAATGGAACCAGCTACGTCTCTGGTGTTATTTTTAAATACAAGAGGCGTTACTATAAAAGAAAACACAAACATTCCCCCAACCCATAAAGCCAGTGAAATACTATATATTATAGAAAACATATTTCTCATTAGTCAGATATTGTAGCACAAATAGGGCAATTTAACGTTTTTTTGTTTAACAAAAAATATGTTATAATCTCTCTTTCTGAGGTAATGCCCAGCCGGTTCTTTAGGACACCTGTATTTGCATCGATGTAATGGTCAGAGTTTGAGTACTTCAATGTGGGCATAGCGAGCGTACAGATTATCGATGACGCTGGATGTGGATATTTCACCGTTTGAAACGCGAGCCAAATCAGCAACAGTTTCCGGAGTCACTTTCAACCCCTCAATCTCTTGTTGTGCAAGAGCATTGGCAAGCGCCCTTTTGTTTTCCTGGATTTCGGAATCCGTCATCTATTTCCCTTCTAAGCGATTAAAATTATAACCAAAGCGGTCTTGCCGCAAGGAGGTTCATTTAACTTTTTATAAAACTACTTAGTATCACCAGTGAAAAAAAATCCCTTTACCTTTTCAGAAAAACTCCTTTGCACCTCATCGCCGCTTTCTTTGGCAAACTCCTCAAGCAGCTCTCTCTGTTTTGGTGTAACTTTCTTGGGTACGTCTATATAAACCTTAACGATTAGATCGCCCTTATGTCCTCCGCCTATGCGCTGAATTCCCTCACCTCTTAATCTGAAAATCTCACCGGATTGCGTGCCGGTGGGGATTTTTATTTTTCCGCTTCCCTTAAGTTTAGGAACTTCAATCTCTCCTCCAAACACTGCTACATA
>JADFYB010000316.1 GCA_015233245.1 Nitrospirota bacterium
CCGCGTAAAATTCCGATAACAAATACCAGCGCACACACCCCGCTGCTTATATATACCAGTTGATTTCCCAGTACGTTTAGTTGTTTTTCCATCGGGGTTTCGGGGGATTCGGCACTGTCAACCATGGACTGAATCATGCCAAGCTCTGTGTGTCTGCCGGTAGCCGTTACAACGGCTATTGCCTGGCCTCCGGTAACTGTTGTTCCCATATAAGCCATGTTGTATCTGTCACCCAGAGGAATATCCTCGTAATCAATCACATCTGGTGTTTTGACAACCGGCATACTTTCTCCGGTCAGTGCCGATTCATCTATACTTAAATGTTTTGCCGTTAAAATCCTGGCATCGGCGGCAACAAAAGTGCCGGGCTGTAAAAGCAATATATCCCCCGGCACAACTTTCTCACAACTGATTGTAATGGTAACGCCCTCTCTGAGCACTGCCGCCTCCGGCATTACAAGGTTTTTCAGGGCGCTGATGGTGCGCTCCGCCTGACTTTCCGTGAGATACCCAATGACTGCATTTATACCGACAACAGACATTACAATTGCGGCATCAAATATCCCTCCAGTAGAAACTGAAATCACCGCCGCTGCACACAGTAAAAACACAGGGAGCGAATTCAACTGACCTAAGAAAATACTTAAAGCGCTGCGCTTTACACTATCCGGCAGCATATTAGGACCGTACTTAATGAGGCCCTCGCTTACTTGCAAATTAGAAAGTCCATGATGTAACGATGTATTGAAAAACTCTGTAACTTTTTCCACAGCTATTGTGTGCCAATGCTTTTTGGGTTGTTCAGTTAGCTCACTTGAAACTACTTTTTTTGAGGCCTTTTTTTTCTTTAACGGCAGCGGTTGTTTTGTTTTCAAATCCGGTATCCGGATGCCATACTCAGTGGCTAATCCCTATGCGAACTGTTGTGGAGTCGATACTACTAATTGTTGCAGAGTAGATAAATCACAAGAGACTTTATAGATAACAAGCACGTTTTCGGTTAGAGCACTTATGGTAACGCTAATGACCTCATCGTTTTGGGACAGGTTATTATAAAGATAGTCTTTAAACCCGCTAAAACGTGAAAGTCCTCTTATTTTAAATCTGATCCTGCCTTTGACACCTTTATGTAATACAGTCAAGACTTGTGGTTCTGTGTTCATTTGACCTGCCATTAGTTATTTATGAAATGTTATTAACTTTTAGGACGCTTTGAAAATAGACCAAAAGCGTACCAAAATGCCGTGTACCAGGGAGGCAGAACGAACCTGCCTTTTGCAAGCTGCATGATTCCTGTGGTAAAGAGACTCAGGAAGGCTAAATCGGCCATATCTATGTCTCCGTTTGTAGCGTTTTTTATTTTTGTACTGAAAGATTTCATTAAGGAGGCGACCTGATCAACTGGTTTCCCTACTGGTACCAGAGCTCCCTCGGTGTGGTCAAACAAGTTGTTTTTACGGCAGTAGTCATATATTTCCGATGGAGTGCCGCTGTGCCTTATAAAAACTCCTCCGGTCAGATGGTTAGCCTCAACATATATAACAGTCTTGTTTTTTTGCAACTCTTCTGTTACGCTGTTAAAGTATTTGGCATTACCTTTTCTGGATGGCACTTTTATTCTCAACCTGTCCTGCAGATTGTGTGAGGTGTAAGCTTGTGGAAGCGCTTGACTTTGATTGTTCATAACCTTAAACCTCCATATCTCCCTGTGATTCCTCAAGCTCTGCCTTTGCCTCTGCCACAATATCCTCGGTTACCTCACCGAACTCTGCCATTGCAACCTTAGCCTTAGCCGTTAGTACCAGTGCCCCCTTTATTGCGGCTTTGGTAAGCGGCTTTACGACCGATGCCAGAGCGCCAATCAATGCAGGGCCAATTACCACAGCACCAAGCCCTATCGCAAAACTTTTCATTGTATCACCCTTAAAGGCATCTTCAAAAAATCCCATACTTTTTAATCCCCCTTTTTACCCCTGACGCGGCTTTTTATGCTAAAATAGCAAATTATTGAGTCGTCCTGCGCTTGTGGAAAACCTTGATACCATTTGTTTATTTTACAGGGCAGATTGTTACAGAAGTG
>JADFYB010000093.1 GCA_015233245.1 Nitrospirota bacterium
AGACGTGGATATCGTATAAGAGAGCCAACGAGGTGGATGCCATGAGACTGAGACCTCATCCTTATGAGTTTTTCCTCTACTATGATATTTAAAACCATGTTACAATCTAATCTCCTCCTTATATTATAGTTTAGATTGCAACTCTGTATAACTTTGTAGGCATTGTTAAAAGTAGGGGCGAATAATTTTCGCCCCTGCAAAGTACGCCTGCGTCGCTTGCTCCTTGTCTCCTGCGTTTGCTTCTGAGTACAATTCGGTATAACTCAATAAACATTAAAAAAAAAATTTAATTAGCGACTAATTAGCTTGATTTAATTTATAATTAAACGGGTGCCTTTGTGGGGTTAACCCATTTGAGGCTGTTATAAAGTAAAAAGTGCAGGAGATTAAGGATATGTTTTTTCTAAGAAGAAAGGAATGGATGCCGATAGGAACGGGAATTCTGTTTGGTCTTTTGGAGGTCCTTTCGTTTTACATGTCAGACCGGCCATTGGGCTCCTCCAGAGGTTACACCACTATTGGTTCTATAATTGAGTATGTTTTTTTTCCGGCACACGCTCAAAAAGTCGCTTACTGGCAATTATACGAGCCCTACCTCGAGTGGACGATAACATTAATAGCGGGCATTGTGTTTGGCAGTTTCGTGTCCTCGCTTATGTCCGGCCAGTTTAAGTTTACACTGGTCCCCGATATGTGGAAAACTACGATGAAAAGCTCGGTTTCAAATCGGTGGTTTTGGGCTTTTATTGGCGGCGTGCTGGTAGGTTTTGGCTCAAGGCTTGCTATGGGCTGCACACTTGGCATGTTGATAGCAGGCGTTATTCAGCTTGCGCCGGCAGGGTTCATTTTTATGATGTCTCTTTGGATGGGAGGCCTTGGCGCCACAGCCCTGTTCTACAGGCTTAGAACATTTACTTTCAGGAGGGGATAACTCGCCATGGATCAAATTCTGTTACGGCTTAAAGATACTTTTGACCCATCAACCATTGGGTCTATATCAGGCCCTGCGAGTCTCTACGGAGGGTTTATACTTGGTTCCCTGCTTGGTATCATCTTACAAAAAGGCAGGCTGTGCAAGTATGACGTTGTCTCAGGAATGTTCAGGCTACAGGATTTTACCTTTTGGAGAATCGGCACCCCTCTTCTTATGATAGGCATGATTGTAGTGTTTCTGTTTAAGGACCTGGGAATCATAGAGCTGCACGTTCCGGCAACAGTGGTGTTTGCTCAGTTGTTTGGAGGGGTAATATTTGGCGCAGGACTTGCCATAGCTGGCTACTGTCCGGCCATTGCTGCAGGGGCACTCGGTGAGGGACATCTTGATGCACTTGCTGCTATGGTTGGCATTGTGTTTGGCTCAATAGTTTATGCTGAGGTTTTTGACGGCTCTAAACTAGACCATATAATTAGCTACATAAACCTTGGTAATGTGACTTTCCCTGATATTTTTCTTGTGTTTAACCACTGGTTTTTCGTGCTGGGATTTGCTTTCATGTGCACAGCGTTTCTTGTGGGAATCAGTATGTATGATGAGTTTTTGCGGGCGTCTTTTATGATTGTGGGCAAGGTGTCAGGTAAGTTAAAAAGGAAATAGTTTGTACGAAAATGGTTGAATTAAATTAATTGCTCTTTTTATGTTGCATTGTTATATAATAGAGCTGAGGGCGGTATCGTGAAGCAGGAGCGTGCCTGCCCTGCAGGTGTTAGCAGATGGAGAAGTTAGACCGACAATTAGATTTTTATGGGAGCTTGATTCTGGTCATGGTGAGTGCGTGCCGGGAAACCGGAAGCTATACCCTTTCCATAGAGCACCCACCTATGAACATGGGATCTAATTTTTCCTCTCTCACCGCAAGGGCGGGTTTTAACATACTTAACATGGCAGGCCTGACAGGAATGACCGGACTGAAAATGAGGAAAATGAACATAAATGCCATTGGAGATAGCGGCATGTTTTTATTTTATTATTTTGTAAGCAAACTAATTTTGTTATACAGAAGAAAAACAATTAGTTTTTATGAGATAAAAAAGTCCTCAGAGAGTTCTTAGTTCTGGTTGTGTACATGGCCTCCTTTTACTTTAAATGGAGGACAAGGGGTTTTGGAACTATTTGAAAGACATTGCGAATTTGAAACACTGAGACAGACTCAGCTGTTAAGTGGATATTTCTTCTCCGGCAACCTCACAGAAACCACACCAATAAAAAAGGCTTTAAGATGTACGTATTTAGTAAATTTACCACCACACGGGCACGAGAAAATGGGCTTGAAAAAAGATTAGCAGACAGGAGGCGTAAGGACAAATGATCAACATAGTTTACATATTAATAGCCATAGCGGCAGGGGCTCTCGTGGGAGGGTTGCTTGCATTTTTGTTTAAGAGAGCTCTAAACAAAAAATCCATGGAACTTGACAAAAGAAAAGAGGAAATAGTCACAGAGGCTGAAAGGGACGCTGAAAGGATTAAAAAAGAGGCTCACATAGAGGCCAAAGACATTAAGTACCAGACAAAGTCTGAGGGCGAACGTGAAATAAAAGAAAAGAAGTTTGAAATTAACCAAATGGAAAAACGCCTTAGACACAAAGAGGAGAGCCTCGATAAAAAACTCGACCAGTTTGAAAAGCGCGAGGGTGATTTTATGAGGCGTGAAAAGGACTTTTCCAAAAAAGAGCAGACAATTGTTGAGAAGGAAAAGCACTATGATAAACTGATTCAGTTAGAGACTGAAAGGCTTGAAAAAATCTCCGGAGTAACCACAGAAGAGGCTAAGTTCCAACTGCTTAAAAAGGTTGAGGAGGATGTACGCTATGAGCAGGCCAGACTCATAAAGCAAATAGACAACGAGACTAAAGAAGAGGTGGAAAAACACTCCCGTAACATCATAGGGCTTGCAATTCAAAGGTATGCCTCCGATTATGTTAGTGACGCTACGGTGACTGCCGTGACACTGCCTAATGAGGAAATGAAGGGGCGGATAATCGGCAGAGAAGGGAGAAACATTCGGGCACTTGAGGCTGCCACAGGGGTGGATTTCATAGTTGATGATACGCCGGAGGCTGTCACTCTGTCCGGTTTTGATCCGGTACGGCGTGAGATAGCAAGGATTTCCCTTGAGCGCCTGATAACGGATGGCAGAATTCATCCGGCTCGTATTGAGGAGATTGTCGAAAAGGTCAGAAAAGAGGTAAATAACGCCATGAGAGAGGAGGGTGAAAAGGCCGTCTTTGATCTGGGCCTTACTGGGGTTCATCCTGAGTTTATAAAGCTTCTTGGGCGGCTTAAGTATAGAACATCGTATGGACAGAATGTGCTGCAGCACTCCCGTGAGGTAGCGTACTTTGCCGGTATGATGGCAGGAGAGCTTAAGGCGGATGTGAAACTTGCTAAAAGGTCAGGTTTGCTTCATGACATAGGAAAAGCTGTGGATCAGGAAATAGAGGGACCGCACCATGAAATCGGAGCTGCAATCGCTAAAAAGTACGGCGAAGATGAGCGCGTAATTAACGCAATGCTTGTCCACCACGGCGACGGTGACCCAATCTGTGTTGAGTCGGCGCTTGTCACGGCGGCAGATGCGCTTTCAGCAGCACGCCCGGGTGTGCGCCGTGAAAGCATTGAAAACTACATTAAACGTCTTGAAAAACTTGAGGAAATTGCCATGTCCTACACCGGTGTTGATAAGTGCTATGCTATACAGGCAGGACGTGAGATACGTATAATAGTCAAACCTGAGGAGACCTCCGATGATATGTCGTATCTGATTTCAAGAGAAATCGCTAAAAAGGTTGAATCAGAGATGACATATCCTGGGCAAATTAAGATAACTGTAATAAGAGAGTCGCGTTTTGTAGAGTATGCGCGATAGAAGCCAGTCACAGTGAAAGTACTATTTATAGGGGATGTGATAGGGCGTCCGGGCAGGCTGCTTCTTAAGAGCATTTTGCAGGGGATGGTGGATAGTCTGCGCATTGATTTCGTTATAGCAAACGGAGAGAATGCAGCCGGTGGCTTTGGGATAACTGAAAAAACGGCAAATGAGCTGTTCTCTATGGGTGTTCAGGTAATAACCACCGGTAATCACGTCTGGGACAAGAAGGAGACCGTGCCGTATCTTGCCAATGAGGACAGGATACTGCGCCCGCTGAATTTCCCGCCAGGTGTGCCGGGCTTTGGAAGTATCGTGTATGATCTTAAAAACGGCCTTAAGGCGGGGGTCATAAATCTGGTTGGACGGGTCTTTATGAACCCTTCTGACTGTCCTTTCAGAGCTGTTATACCAGAAATAGAGAAAATAAAAAAGATAACCAATATAATAATCATTGATATGCACGCTGAGGCGACCTCAGAAAAACAGGCACTCGGCTACTACCTTGACGGTAAGGTCAGTGCTCTGGTAGGAACCCATACGCATGTTCAGACATCGGATGAAAAGATTCTCCCTCAGGGTACGGCCTACATTACGGATGTGGGGATGGTTGGGCCTGTGATGTCCGTGATCGGGGTGCGTGTGGAGCAGATAGTGGAGAAGTTTCTTAACCAGATACCGCAAAAGTATGAGGTGGCAAAGGGCAGTTGCTTTTTCTGTGGAGTCGTTATTGACATAGACAACAAAACCGGCAAGGCTACCAATATAAAGAGACTATTAGTGAATGAGTAATACCAGGTGACATTCCAATAACAGGAGAGGAGGAAATATGGAGGCAAAACTAACGTATGTCAGTGGAATGAAATTTGTGGGAGAGGCTTCAAGCGGTCATGCTATAGTGGTGGATGGCGAACGTGAGCATGGAGGCGATAATGTTGGCCTCAGACCTTCAGAGCTTTTACTGATAGCCCTTGGCGGCTGCTCTGCTATGGATGTTATTTCGATTATGAAGAAAAAAAAGCAGCATATCACAAGTTTTGAAATAAACGTAAACGGCAATAAGGTTGATACTCATCCCAAAAAATTCGACAAAATTGTCGTAGAATATGTTTTTAAAGGTAAAGATATATCTGAAGAGGCGGTACAAAGGGCTGTGGAGCTCTCTATGACCAAGTACTGTTCTGTTAAGGCAACTCTGGAGGGTGGTGTACCTATAGAATATACTTATAAAGTTATTAATGAATAAACTTCAGACAGCTCTTCAACACATAGCAACTCTGTGGAAAGTAGGGTTTGTTCCGATAGCGCCGGGAACGGCGGGGACTTTTGTAGCTTTTTTGTTTGTAATCTTCTTTAGGCCCGGTAACCGTACTTTGTTAATTATAACTTTGGTGCTGCTTGTTGTGGGAACTATAGCCGCACACTCGGCTGAAAAAACACTCGGCAAAAAGGACTCCGGCCATATTATAATAGATGAGGTTGTTGGGTATTTTGTATCCATACTTTATGTGGAGAGTTCGATGACAGTTTATGTGATTGCTTTTTTTCTGTTTCGTGTTTTTGATATTTTAAAACCTCCACCGGTAAATTATGTGGAAAAGTCATTAAGCGGCGGCCTTGGCGTTATGATGGATGATGTGGCAGCAGGGCTTTACGTAAACGTGGCATTTCAAATTGCAACGAGTATGAAATTTTGAAATCAGTACGGGCATTTATAGCAGTAAATATTGATGAGGCACTGAGAGAAAAAATTGCAGCCTTAGTATCTGGGCTGACCCTTCTCGGCGTAAAATGGGTAAGAGCGGAAAACCTCCATTTGACGTTAAAATTCCTTGCTGACATATCTGAAAGTGAAGCCGCCAAAGTTGTGGATACACTTAACAATGCTCTGTATGAGATCAAGTCTTTTGACATAACCCTAAAGGGCATTGGAGCATTCCCAAATGAACGGAGGCCTAAGGTTATATGGGTTGGAATAACTAATGCGGAAAATTTAAGTAAGCTGCAAGGTAGGATAGATGATTGTCTTTCAGAGGTTGGTTTTAAGCGGGAGGAACGGGATTTCTCACCACATCTTACAATTGGCAGAGTAAAGACACCAGATGGGTCAAGTGATTTTTCCCTAAAAACACAAAAAATTAAGGACGCTGTTTTTGGGGATATGAAAGTTG
This sequence comes from Nitrospirota bacterium, assembly GCA_015233245.1. Classification (GTDB taxonomy): domain Bacteria; phylum Nitrospirota; class Thermodesulfovibrionia; order Thermodesulfovibrionales; family Magnetobacteriaceae; genus Magnetomonas. The sequence continues at coordinate 6,037 of JADFYB010000093.1, forward strand.
ACACTGTGTATTTAATGAAAAGCGACTTGTTTCCGGCAGGCCCTACGTACTCTGAACTAAAATCATTTAAGCTAATCCCGGGTTGAGTTCAGAAAACGAATGTTAATCTCAGATGAACGCAGATGAAAAAATTTGCTTGCAAAAAATTAGTTCCCAAATCCCCCGTATCTTGACAAACCTATTCATTATACCTTAGTATCGTTGAAGGTAACTTCTTAAATGAAAGACACAAACAGACCTGAAGTAAGTGTGGTTATGCCAGCGTATAACCATGAAAACTACGTGGCTGATGCGATAGACAGTGTGCTCTTGCAGACGTTTAAGAATTTTGAGCTGATAATAATAAATGACGGCTCTACTGACGGTACGGCGGATGTTATTAAAAAATATGATGACCCTCGCATTCGCTACTATTACCAGAAAAACGGCGGCTCTCACGACGCTATCAACAAAGGGATTTCGCTTGCAAAGGGTGACTACGTGGCTATCATCAACTCAGACGATGCCTTCTACTGCGATCGTCTTGAGGTTTTGCTTCACACTGCAAAAACTGAAGGGCTTGATTTTGTGGTCTCTGCTGTAACTCTTATAGATGCTGATTCAAACACAATAACAGACCCCAGTCATCCATGGATTATGGGGTACGAAAAGGTAAAGACCACCTATAGAAACTATAACTCCCAGCTTAAAGCCATTTTACTAGGGAACTACACAATCAGTACCTCCAATTTTTTTATAAAACGCTCTCTTTTTGACGAAATAGGCAAACTCCGTAATCTCCGGTACGTTCTTGATTATGAATTTGCTATAAGGGCGTTGAAACGTGATGAGAATAAATTTCGTTTTCTTGTTGACAGTGAACACCTCTTTTACAGGATGCACGGAAAAAACACAATTCTTTCGGATACCGAGGGCGCATATAATGAGGATTATGAATTGGTATCAGAGACTATGAAACACGTATTTGGTGAGGGGTTATCTCCATTTTTGGACCATCTCAGGGAAATGACCTTCGGTATTAAAGCAGGGAGCGGTACTTATGAAACAAATCTTACAATAAAAAAGATAGTAAAGATATACATTAAACCAGGCACAAAGCTTTTTAAAGTGGTCAAGACCATTCTACGTGTCCTTAAACTCTCCTGACCTTGACAGACCAACCGGGTATATTTTAGACTCTTAGGCGATGACTTTTAAGTCCGGCTTATGACAGAGACAAACAGGCCTGAAATAAGTGTGGTTATGCCGGCTTATAACCATGAGAAGTATGTAGCGGATGCGATAGAAAGTGTACTGTTACAGACCTTTAACGATTTTGAGCTGGTAATAGTAAATGACGGCTCAACAGACGCCACAGAGGACGTTATTAAACAATACAAGGATCCTCGCATACGATACTATTATCAGGAAAACGGTGGCTCACATGATGCTATAAATAAAGGAATTTCACTTTCAAGAGGCGATTACGTGGCTATCATCAACTCCGACGACGTCTTTTACAGCAACCGACTTGAGGTTTTACTTCACACGGCAAAGGCTGAAGGACTTGATTTTGTGGTAACTGCCGTCACTCTGATTGATGCTGATTCAAACGTAATATCAGACCCCGCTCATTCATGGGTCAAGTGGTACGAAAAACTAAAAAACACCTACCGGAACAATAACTCTTCACTTAGAGCCATCTTAGTTGGCAACTACACAATAAGCACATCTAATTTCTTTATAAGACGTACTCTTTTTGACGAAATAGGTAAACTCATTAATCTTAGGTATGTTCTTGATTATGAGTTTGCAATAAGAGCACTAAAGCGAGATGAGGAAAAATTTCGTTTTCTTGTTGATAATGAGCTGCTTTTTTATAGGATGCACGGGAAAAACACAATTCTTTCAGACACTTTAAGTGCTCATGTTGAAGCGTATGAGCTTGTAACAGAGGCAATCAGACATGTTTTGGGGGAGGAGATATCACCATTTTTAGACCATCTTAAGGAAATAACCTACGGTATTAAGGCCCAGCGCGTTGGATATGAAGACTACGCTGCACAGCTTCTTGATGAGCGTTACATAATAAGGAATTCCTTTAGCCACAGGCTTGGTAAATTTCTCACTTTGCGCTCCCTTAAAGAGAAAAAGTGCATGACCGTAAAAGATATGCAATCTCTGCAAGTCGGTATAGAGTCATTTATAGCTGATGTTGACATTGTCTCCTTTGATCTCTATGATACCGTTTTTGACAGACACACAGAGAAGCATCAACGGATTAAATCCACTGTTTCAGAGCAGATTTCAAAACACTTAAGGAACACCTGCGGAATAGATGTAGCAGCAGCTGAAATCACAAATATCAGAGATAATATAGAGTTAAGTCACCGCCAATCCTCTTTAGATTCAGGGGCAGATTACGAGTGTTCCTACAGAGGTATAGTGCAGGATATATCAAGGCAAATTCTTGGCAGGCTTGATGAGAGACTGGTTAACAAAATAATAAATATTGAAATAATGGCTGAAAACGAGGCGATTACAGTGAAAGACGGCATATTGCCATTATTTAAATATATACGGTCTAAGGATAAAAAAATAATAGCAGTATCTGACACGTGTCTTGATAAAGATATATTGTGGGAGATTCTGGGGTTAAAATCATTAACAGGAGTTTTTAAGTGTTTGTATGTATCTGCTGAAAAGTCGTTAGGTAAAATTTCCGGCAATCTGTTTAAACATGTACTGTTTTCAGAAAAAATCTTACCTGAGGAGGTTTTGCATATAGGAAACCATAAAATAGCTGATTACAAGGTGCCGGTAAAGCTTGGGTTTAAGGTTATACGTTTTTACGATTCAAAACAACAACACACAAAAGCTTATTAGCGGAAGGTACGCCGACTCAGAGGATGAAATACAGAGGTGAAGTTAATAGATGTCATATTTGCGCTTAATCTTCAACCACTAACGTATCTGTGTCCTGATGAACTTAGTGGAGGTGCTGTGCCAGGAATGCTTGTTACAGCACCCATTCGCAATAAAATCAAAACAGGTATAATTCTTGGCAATTCTATCTATAAAAACGAAAACGAAAAAACACTTAAACCAATAATCAGCCTTGAAAGCGAAAGCCCCATACTTACCCACTCTCACTTAAGACTTATCGAATGGGTCAGTAGTTATTATTTTTCCAGCACAGGACTTGTCCTCTCTGCTGTGCTGCCGGATGTGTTATTCAATAAATCGGTAACTAAACGCAAAAGCAAGCCTAAAAGAACAATTCCTCTCCACAGGCCAATAAATATAAATGACAGTGAGTTATCGGCGGCAGTTGATATGGTTAAGCAACAGTGCTATTGCTGTATGTTAATAAAAATACCAGATTTTTTGTACGAACTTTCATATGCTGCCAGACTACTGGAGGAGGTACCTTCTGCCATTGTCTTAAGTCCTGGGAAAACTGATTCTGAAATACTTTTCGATATAATAAACAATACTGATACTACAGGCACTGTCTGTATTAACAGCGATCTGACCACTGCGCAAAAACGTGACACGTATCAGCAACTGATAGATGGAACTGCCTCAACAGTTATCGGCACAATGACTGCAGCCCTCTGCCCGATAAGAAAACCGTCTCTGATTATTGTTCTTGAGGAACAGAGCGCGTATTATAAGCAGATTTCAACCCCCCGTTATAATGCAAGGGATGTGGCAATAATGCGAGCGTACATGGAAAACATCCCGGTTATTCTTATGTCTAAGACCCCATCAGGTACCTCTTATCATAATGCCGGTATAGGAAAATACAAATACCTTGAGATTAAAAGCGATAGTAACCCTCCGGCGGTATCTGTCGTGCAAACCCGCCAGACACTTTCAGACAGGGTTGTTTCAACAATAAAAACTGCTCTTAAAAAACAACATAAAATCCTGATTTTTATTAACAGGCGCGGACATTCCATTGTGGTGTGCGCCGAGTGCGGCCTCATAGATGAGTGTCCGAGGTGTAAGATGCCGTTAGGTTTACATGACAAAAAAACCATGCTCTGCCACAGGTGTAAGCATGAGGGCAAAATCAAAGAAATTTGTCCAAGGTGTAAGGGAGTGGATTTAAGGCAGGTTGGGTCAGGCACACAGAAAATAGAGGAGTTTATCACAAAAAACACTGAGGTGCAGCCGCTTAGGGTGGACTCAGATTGTGCAAAAACCCCAAAAGAACTGGAAAAACTATTAATAGCTGCAACAAAGGCCCCTATAGTTGTCGGCACAAAAATACTACTCAGGCGATTGTTTTTCAAAAGCCACTTTGACCTCATAGTGGTGGCAAATCCTGACGTGTATTTTAGTTTTCCTGACTACATGGCCTCTGAACGCCTGTATCAGGATGTTTCCATTCTGACAGAAATGATTTCAGCCGAAGGCCGCTTAATTATTCAAACCTCTATAGCGGATAAAGACATTTACAGGTTTTTAAGACGCAACGACTATGACAGTTTCATAAATTCTGAAATAAATAAAAGAAAGCAGCTTCATTACCCTCCGTATGGCAAGTTGGTGAAGATTGACGTTCACTTTAATGACGTTATGCCTCCAGCCGCACTGTTTCTGTCTGATGAGGCAGAGGTGCTAGGCCCTGTTAATAAAGATACTGTCAAAGGGGGCTATAAACACAGCGTTGAGGCTTTGATTAAGGCTAAAGACAGCGGCGCTGTAAGTAGAGTACTAAGCAAAATCATGCTTCACAAGCATATCAGCGTTGATATAGACGTTGACCCCGTTACAGCTTGAAAAACAGAATGTTGACAAAAAAGTTATCTTTTTGAAACTAAGCAGTTATTACTTTACAATTACGAATTGTTATGTTTAAATATGAGGCATATCATGGAAAACTCTA
>JADFYB010000094.1 GCA_015233245.1 Nitrospirota bacterium
AATCCTCTCAATAATATCTATCTGTCTGCACAGGTGCTTTTGCGGGAGATGAAAGACAATGAGAATAAATTTATAACAAAAATAATCGGTGATATATCGGGACAGACCAAGCGTGTGAGGGGGATAGTGTCCGATTTACTTGAGTTTGCTCGCGGTAAAGATAAACAACTTGCTGAGGTGGAAATCAACCGCATTATCACCTCAGCCTACCAACACACTGTGCACATCCGGCCTACACAGGAAATAGAGTTTATTCACGAGAGTGTCCCTGATGAGATTTTCATGAGATTAGATATGGAACAGATGGAGCGTGTGTTTATAAATCTCTTCAATAATGCCTTTGATGTAATTAAAGGTGGCGGACAATTGAAGATTATGGTAAAATTAGTCGGGGAAATGGTAAATATAGAATTATCAGATACAGGGCCTGGGATAAGCGCCGAAAACGCTGAAAAGATTTTTGAGCCCTTTTTCACAACAAAAGACCGAGGAACCGGGCTTGGCCTTTCAATAGTATATGGCATAATAAAGAAACACGGAGGGGACATTAAATTAGAATCAAAGGCCGGGTGGGGGACATGTTTTAAGATTGTGCTGCCTGTGGAAAGCCGGGGAGATTATCATGCCGCTTAGAATTTTGGTAGCCGAGGATGAACAGATTACTCTTGAGCATCTTCTGTATATACTGGGCAAAGAGGGTTATACGGTTACCGGTGTGTCAAATGGCACTGATGCATGGGCAAAACTTGTTGAGCATGACTTTGACGTTTTGATAACAGATATTAAAATGCCGGGGATGACTGGTATTGAGCTTTTGCACAAAATTAAAGAAAATAGTATAGATATAGAAGTTATAATTATAACCGCCTTTGGGAGCGTTGACTCGGCAGTGAGCGCTATGAGAAACGGCGCCTACGATTACATCGTAAAGCCGTTTGATTTGGATGAGTTGACTCTAAAGCTTAAAAAAATTGAGCATATAAAATCTCTTAAAAAAGAAAACACAGCACTTAAAGCTATCGTTGACCACGGCAAAGATGTTTTTATACTTGCGGAGAGCCAGAAAATGAAAGATGTTCTGGACTTGGTAGAAAGCATTAAGGACTCTGACTGCCGGTTTTTGATTACCGGAGAAAGCGGTGTGGGAAAAAGTTTGGTGGCACGGTTAGCGCATTTTTCAAGCAAACGCCAAAACATGCCGTTTATTTCGCTAAATTGTGCGACCCTTACGGATGAGCTGTTAAACAGCGAGCTGTTTGGCCATGAGGCAGGGGCCTTTACGGGAGCAACTAAGGTTAAAAAGGGACTTGTGGAAATAGCAGACACAGGCACCTTGTTTTTAGATGAGATTGGAGAGCTCTCACCCGGGGTACAGGCTAAAATATTAAAGGTGATTGAGGATGGAGAATTTTATAGAGTTGGCGGGTTAAAACCAATACGGGTTGATGTCCGGTTTATTGCAGCCACAAACCGTGATATAACAGCATTTGTTGAGGCCGGCAAATTCCGGAAAGACCTCTACTACAGGCTTAACGTAATGGAAATCCAGATACCTCCGTTGAGAGTACGTGCGGACGATATCCTGCCGCTTGCCAATTATTTTTTGTATAAAAACCTGCCTAAATACGGTAAAACAGTTGAAGGTTTTACAGAAAAAGCAGATGCAATACTTCTTAAATACGATTATCCCGGCAATGTCCGCGAGCTTGAAAACATCATAGAGCGGGCTATTATTCTTGAAAAGACCAGACTGATAACCCTTGATTATATGCCGTGGAGGGCACTTAATGTAGCTAAAGAGGAAACCAAACACGATGAGGCCATAAAATCCATAGATGATTTTACAAAAGACTATGCTATTGACGTGTTAAACCGTCTTGGCGGAAACAAGACTAAGGCAGCTGAGGTGCTTGGCATATCACGAACGAGTCTGTGGAAAATTGTTAAGGATTAACTGTATTGTTAGTTAAGGAAATTGGTACAAGTATTGAGAGTTAACAGGGATTCTTTTTCTATATCGGGAAAATACCACGTGTTGTTTCTTTTTGTTATAACTTTAATAATTACGGGGTACTTTTCTATGATTGAATTCAATTCGTGGCATGATGGTTTAATATTCAAACCTGCGTTTGACGTAGCAAAAGGCAAAACTCTATACAGGGATGTATATTATCTTTATGGTGCATTAACTGCGTTGCTGCATGCTGTAACGTTAAAAATCATCACTCCTAAATTAATATACATAAGGCTGTTAACTTCTCTATTCTATGGTTTTATCGTGGTATTATTATGGGTTATATGGTCACGGTTTCTGCCGAATATTTTAAATACATTAGCATGTTTGATCTGGATTGCTTTAGCACCTTACTATTATTTGCCTCTTTACCCTTGGTCATCAGTATATTCATTGTTTACTCAATTATCTGCTCTTTACCTTGCAATATTATATTTAGAATCAAAACAGAATATTCAAAAACAAGCTATTTTAATATTTATGGCAGGAATATTCACAAGTTTAACATTTTGGTTTAGACAACCCGTAGGCATATTTTTAATAATTGTCATGATGATTTTTTTTGTGTTCGATTGTTATTTAAAAAAATACAATTATAAAGATTGTTTAAAAACATTGTCTTTATTTCTTATTGGTAATGTTATTCCAACTGTAATTATACTTGGGTACTTATTCGCTAACGATGCTATTAAAGATTGGTGGCTGCAATCTATATATCATAACTATCTAATGGCCAAAGCAACAGGCAATAGCTACAACATGACCGCATGGATTAAAACGCTGATAAACTCATTGTTTGCAGTTAGTGATTATGTCTGTTCATTATCCAGTAGTCCCAACAGCTATGATAGATTTATATGGGTATTTTTTCCTGTAATCACTTTGTTCGTATTGGCTAATGAATTGTCTTTGTTAAAAAGAGATCCATATAAAATGTATAACGATAAGTTGTTTCTGATTTTGATTGTTTGTTTATCCTCATGGATGCAGTACTATCCAGTACCATCGATTGACCATTTTTATTGGGCTGCTACTCCAATGATTGGGCTTAGTGTTTATTTTTTTAGCGATTATATAAATAAATTATATTATAAAGTTAATTCAGCAACTAAAGGTTTCAGGATACTATTTGCTCTTTTATTTTTTATATCCTTATTCCAGAGTGTATATTTCAGGGTAATATCCGGCATAGAAAATATTAAAACCAAATGCGTAACCATAACCGTTCCTGACGTACTTAAATATATGAAGACTACCACTTTCACATTTAAGCAACTCCAGGAGATTGATTCATTATTGAAGATATATTCTAAAGGAGGGGAACACCCTTATTTAACAGGCGTCGATCAAATAGGCAATACATTTGTGAGAAACAATGTTAATTACTTTAAAGTTTATTTTAAGTTATTTTTTTTAGACGACATCTATCCGCAAAGGACACAAAAGTTGTACGAATTTATCCGTGAAAAAAAGCCTATAATATATACAAGTGGTGGTGTAGAGTTTATTGCCGATGGTTATTGTCCTAAGCGGAGATTTGTTCCCGAACATTATCCGACTATTGCTTATGCAGCGGCAGACACCGATTATTTCTTTGTGCCGACCGAGGTATTAAATAAAAAAATATTGGAAATACAAGGATATGAAATAAAAGCAGATAATAACAAAATTTTTATAAAAAATCTCGACGACGATGAGGTTATAGTTAATAGCATATATATCCGTTATAACGAGATAAGCAGCGGCATCAGCTCAGTCTATTTAGACCAAACAAAGTTAACTCTGACCTTGAATAATAATCTAATCCCGTTTAATATGGGTGACTTAAATCTGAAACTTTCCAAAGGAGATATTGTTGGCTTGCAATATGTTGGGCAGATAGGAAATCCGCTTAACATTACCTTTTGTATCAATTCTAATTACTATTCAAGCGTAAAGCTCTCCCATTAAGTATTATATTTCTTGATAGTACCGATTCTAGATTTGATAGAAAGTATTATAGTGTTTAAAAATTTTTGCAATACTTTGCATAATTGGTGAAACATTCCGGTAAAATGCTATAATGTCAATGCATTAATAGTTGTTTATTGCAATTAAGAAGAATTTTTTAAAAGTAAAGCCTTAAATATAAGGAGAAACGGATGAGAATAACACCGCTTGATATTCAGCAGAAGCAGTTTCCGGTCAAATTCAGGGGTTTTGACGTGGAGGAGGTGTATGCTTTTTTAGAGGTGCTACGTGAGGAGATGGAGGAGCTGTTAAGGGAAAACACATCTTTAAAAGAGCAGCTCCACATAATAGAGAGCCAACTGAAAGAGCATAAAAATATGGAGTCAACGCTCAGGGAAACTCTCATAACGGCTCAGCAGATGATTGAAGCCTACAAGAGCAATGCAAGGAAAGAAGCCGAGTTGATAACCCGTGAAGCTGAGCTTAAAGCCGATGAAATAATAAAACGCGCCCAGGAGCGTGTCGTTAAAATACACGAGGACATAGTTGACTTAAAAGGAATCAGAAGACATTTTAAAGAGGAAATCCGCAGACTGACGGAAAAAATAATGCGGGAAATCGAGTTTGATAAAGAACGAGAGGGAGAGGGCGAGGAGTGGGACGAAAACCGTCGGCAAAGTTTTGGAAACGACAGTGACGAAACTTAGTACCCTTAAGGGCGTATGTGACGTCCTGCCGCCAGAGATTTATACGTGGAACCGGATAGAGGAAACCTCAAAGGAGGTTTTTAGCTCATTTGGCTTCAACGAGATAAAGATTCCCGTTATTGAGCACAGCGAGCTTTTTATCCGCTCCATTGGAGAGACTACAGATATTGTCGGAAAGGAAATGTACACCTTTACGGACAAAGGTGACAGGAGCATAACCCTTCGTCCTGAGGGTACAGCAGGCATGGTGCGCTGTTATGTTGAAAACAACCTGCACCTTCTGCCATCTCCGCAGAAATTCTACTACTACGGCCCTATGTTTCGGTACGAGCGGCCCCAAAAGGGACGGCTAAGGCAGTTTTACCAAATCGGCGTTGAGGCTTTGGGCAGTGCCAGTCCGCTTGTAGATGCCGAGGTAATTACTATGGCTCACACGCTTTTTCAGAGGTTAGATTTAACCAACCTTACTATAGAGCTGAACTCAATTGGGTGCAATAAGTGCAGGGGTAACTACAGGGACGCTATTGTTGGGTTTTTTTCTAAAAAAGGAGTGCTCTGCAACGATTGCCAGGTACGTATTGCTAAAAACCCTCTTCGGATGCTCGACTGTAAGGTGGAGCGTTGTGTTGAGCAAAGAGCAGGCGCGCCGGTCATTCTTGATTATATCTGTGACGATTGTAAAACCCATCACGAAAGTCTAAAAGAGCTGCTTACCGCTATTAATATAGATTATAAAGAAAACCCCTATATAGTGCGAGGACTGGATTACTACAACCGGACGGCTTTTGAAATTACAACTGAACACCTTGGAGCTCAAAAAGCTGTGGCCGCAGGTGGGCGGTATGATAATCTTGTTTCTGATTTTAACGGTCCGGCAACTGCCGCCGTTGGATTTGCTATCGGCATGGAGAGGCTTGTCTCACTTGTCGGAGAAACGAAAAATCAGAGCAGTCCGGTGTTTTATCTTGCGCCACTAGGCAGTGCCGCTGAAAACAAAGCATTTGTGTTAAGCCAATCCTTGCGCCAAAAGGCTATTGTAACAGAGCTTGGAGACGGCGGACAGACACTTAAAAGCCATCTTAAAAAGGCTGATAAATTAAATGCTTCGTTTGTGGTTATAATCGGAGAGAATGAACTAAAAACCTCCCGTGCTCTGTGTAAAAGACTCTCGGATGCGTTTCAAAAAGAAATCGGAATAGATGATATAGATGCTCTCATAGCCTTTACCGCCGAAAAACCCGGAGTCTCAGCATGATTTTCAGCATGACAGGTTATGGCTGTGCTCAAAAGGATGCTCTGAAAGTAGAGATCCGCTCGGTTAATCACAGATTCCTTGACATCTCTATAAAAGCTCCTGTGTTTATGCTTAAACATGAACCGATGTTAAGAGCAATCATTAAAGAACACTTAAACCGCGGGCGTGTTGACGTTTATATCAGCACTACATCAGAGGTGCCGGGCACAAGGGTTATGATAAACAGGGATTTTGTGGGCCCTATGGTTGACTCTTTAAATGCGCTTAAGGAGGAGTTTAAACTTAGCGGCAGTGTGGACATCGCCACTGTGTTGTCCTTTAAAGAGGCAGTCATAAAGGAGGATGAGGATCCGGCAGAGGAAATTCTTGAGGGGATTTTCAGGAATGCACTCCAAAGTCTTATAGATATGAGGCAACAAGAGGGCAAAAATCTCTCTGACATAGTGCAAAGCCGTCTGAGCGCACTTTTAGAGATAATCACAGAAATCAAACACAGGCAGCGGGCAGCCGTCTCTGTGGTGGCAGAAAAACTTCGCCAAAGGCTCAGTGAGCTTTTCAAAAACTTTGTAGTAGATGAAAACCGTCTGATTCAGGAGGCGGCAATTCTTTCAGATAAGATGGATATATCAGAGGAAATCGAACGTGTGGAAAGCCATCTCAAACAATTTAACAAAATCCTTCAAAATAATGATAATATAGGTAAGGGGCTTGATTTTTTATTACAGGAATTAAATCGGGAGGCTAACACGATTTCCTCAAAAGCAGGGCATTACGACATAGGGGCTGAGGCGGTTAACTTGAAGCTTGAGATAGAGAAACTCCGAGAGCAGGTACAAAACATTGAATGAAAGTTGCATGTTACAGAGAAATAATAAAGGCAGGCTTTATATATTGTCAGCACCATCAGGAACTGGCAAAACCACTCTGTGCACATCCTTGCTTGAGCTGGTGCCAAACTTAAAGGAATCCGTCTCTTTCACAACACGTAAGCCCAGAGTCGGCGAAATACAGGACATGGATTACACATTTATAAGCGTTGAGGAATTTAAACTTATGCTTAGTGGCGGACAGTTTATAGAGTGGGCAGAGGTTTTTGGCAACTACTACGGCACATCTTTTAAAAGGATAGAAGATATACTTGCCTCCGGAGGTGATGTGCTACTTGATATAGACATTCAGGGGGTAAGACAGATTAAGGCAAAACACACGGATGCAGTCTTTATATTTATCCTTCCGCCTTCTATGGAAACCCTTGAGCAGCGCCTAAGGGGACGAGGTAAGGACTCCGAGGAGGATATTATAAAAAGACTCCATGTTGCAAAAAAGGAGATCATGGAGTGTGTCTTTTATGATTATATTATCGTAAACGATCTCTTAGATCATGCTCTTAATCAGTTGCAGTCGATAATCATATCAAATCGCCTGAGAACTGATGGGATTGATTATCAATGGCTTGAAAATCATTTTGATATACATTAAAAATTTGAGGAGGAAACACCAATATGGATTTAATATCGCTGCCGATTGAGCTTGATGATGAAAAAATAGACGGCCGCTTCAGACTTGTTAATATTGTGGCTCAAAGGGCAAAGGAATTATCCCACAGAGGGAAGCCAAAGATAGCAACTAAGGCTAAGCGCGTAACTACCATTGCTCTTGAGGAAACCCTCCAGTACATACTTGAGTTTATAACCGGAGATGAGGCTAAACAAGCAAACGAGGAGGCAAAGCGTCTTGATTACAAACGGTTCCTTGAGGAAAAACGCAGGGAGACCGAACAGGAGGATCTGTCGGAACTGGAAAAAGATCTCAAATTCTACCTTACGGAAAAAGAGGAGATAGACAAAACTCCCACTATAGACATAGAGAGCCTGTTTTCAGATGGGGATAAGTCATACGACGAAGAGGTGTAGTAACAGCCGTTACATTATCTTAGGGGTAACGGGCAGCATTGCGGCGTATAAGGCTCCGGAGCTTGTGCGAGCCTTTAAAGCTGTCTCATGCGCAGTACGTGTTGTGATGACCGATGCGGCAACGCGTTTTGTTTCTCCGCTCAGTCTTGAGGTTGTATCAGAAAATCCGGTTGTAACTGACTCATTTTCTGACCCATTATCACACATTGAGTTAGCTCGGGATGCCGCTTTTTTTTTGACAGCTCCAGCCTCCTTAAACACCATCACAAAGTACGCTCTGCCGCTTGCCGATAATCTCCTGACAACCATGTTTACGGCTTATAGCGGAGCTTCTGCCATAGCTCCGGCTATGAATTCAAAGATGTATGAAAACCCAATATTTAAACGGCGGCTCGATTTTCTAAGAAGCATGGGAGTTATAGAGATACCTCCGGAGTGCGGTTCACTTGCCTGTGGAGACGTTGGTGTTGGCAAAATGGCAGCAGTTGAAGCAATAGTCTCAACCGTTATGAGTCATATAAACGGCAAAAAGGACATGGTGGGGATTAGGGTGCTTGTTACGGCTGGCCCCACACGAGAGTACATTGATCCGGTAAGGTTTCTGACTAACCGTTCATCGGGCAAAATGGGTTATGCGATAGCACATGAGGCGGCAAGGCGCGGCGCTCTTGTGACTTTAATCAGTGGCCCCGTATCTCTGCCCACATTTAACGCTGGCAGAATCATTAATGTAGAAACCTCCTATGAGATGGAACAAGCCGTGCTCAGTGAGTATAAGGGTACGCACATTGTAATTAAAGCCGCCGCTGTTTCTGATTTTAAGCCTGAGAAATATGCCTCTGTAAAAATCACAAGACAAGACGGTTTTAGTTTAAACCTTTCCAAAACTAACGACATACTGGCAAAGATTGCTAAAGAGCGTGAGGGTGCAAAAACTCCGTTTGTAGCGGGTTTTGCAGCAGAGACAGGAGCAAATGTGCAAAGGGCACGTGAGAAACTTATTAAAAAGGGAGCAGACCTAATCGTATTTAACGATGTTACCGCAGAGGGTGCCGGATTTGACGTTGACACAAACATCATCTCCATAGTGACAGAGGATCAGATTATTGACTATCCGGAGATGACAAAAACTCTCTGTGCCGAAAAAATCCTCGATGCCATTTTAAATAAACTTACAACTGGACGTATAGAAAATGGGCAAGATAGACAAAAAACTCCTTAAAAAGAAGGAAAAAATCTTCATGGGGGATGATTACAAACTCCTTGTCCCCCTGGCCGAGGAATTCAAACAGTATGATATGGCTGAAGCGGTAACGATTTTGAAGTACTGTTTAAAGAAGCATCCCAACTATATGAGCGCTCATGTAAGCCTTGGTAAAATATACATGGAAAGCGGATACGTGGAAAGTGCCATTGAGGAGTTTGAACAAGTTGTCGGAGTTATACCAGGCAATATTCTGTCGCATCGCAAACTTGCCGTTCTTTATGCTCAAACCGGGCAGACGGAAAAAGCCATCATGACTAATAACAGGATTCTTGCCCTTAACACAGGAGACAGAGAAGCCATTGAGGCTATAAGGTCACTCTCTGAAAATACTCCTGAGACCGAGCTTGAGCCGTTATTTGGCAATGATGAAATGCCTCCTGTCCCTGCTGAAGAAAACCAGTTTGATTTAACAGATAAAATAGAAAAGACAGAAAAAAACGATGATATAGAAGACTTAATAGCAGCATCTCTTGCCGATAATGACTACGCAGACACTATTGCAACAGAACCGGATATATCATCAGAGGAGATTATCATCTCAGATGATATTACTGAGGAGATTTTAAGTGATTCCGGCGCTGAAATAGAAAAAACCGATGATATAGAGGACATAATAGCAGCATCTCTTGCAGATGATGACTACACAGAGACCATTGAAACGGAGCCGGACACATTTTTAGACGATATTACGGCAGAAGTTTTAAGTGAGTCTGGTAGTGAGGGTGGAAAAACAGAAAATCTTTTCTACATAGACGATACGATAGTGTTTAATGCAGGGGATTTAGAACAGTCGTCTCATACAGACGATGGTGGTTTTATTATAAGTCCAAATGAGCCAGTAACCTTAGAGGATGATGAGGACACTGAAACCATAATTACCAAAGCAGGCCTGGACTCTCTTCAATTACAGAATGATGTGGAAAATGTATCATGGGATCCGTTTGCAGAGCCTCCGGCACTTCTTTCCGGTAGCGTTGCTGAGTACGATTTGAAATCACTCATGCTTGCTGACGATGAAAACGACGAAATTATAGAGTTAACCCTTGAAGATTATGCTTCAACGCCAGACAACGAGTTAATCACTGATAGCACTGAGTGTGACACAGGGACTAAACTGCCATCCGAGGAAATTTCAGACATAGACATCATCACGGATTCGGAGATGAATGCTCTTGTGTTAGAAACATCTGATATTGATGATGAGGGAGAGGAGGTAGTT
The DNA here is from genome assembly GCA_015233245.1 of Nitrospirota bacterium. GTDB lineage: Bacteria > Nitrospirota > Thermodesulfovibrionia > Thermodesulfovibrionales > Magnetobacteriaceae > Magnetomonas. Next base: position 10,326 of record JADFYB010000094.1, read on the forward strand.
GGCGCTGCTAATTTAGACCTGGAGGTAAATGAACTGATGGAAAGCATCTCTATTACCGATGAGATAGAAATCATTTCGGATACTATAGAAACCATCTCTGATACTGATGAGGAAAACGGGATTGAAGAGGTCAGCTCTGAGGGTAGTTCCACAACAAATGATAAATTTCAGGATGAGGAGCTTGTAGTTAAAGAGGAAATTGAAATGATAGAAAACTATATTCTTACCGAAAGGTTTCTCTCGGCGATAAAAGCATACACCCGGCTTCAGGAAAGGTTTCCTGCTAATCAGGTAATTAAGAAAAACCTCGATAACTTGCGGCAATCGGCAAGGCTAATGGATAAGGATGAAAACGCTTTAATCAGAAAACTGGATTTTTTGAAAAATCGTCTTAAAGAGAAAATGCAGGAGGTGTATATTGGACCTGCTTACAATTAATTCCGGACGTATCGGCAGGTTAAGGGGATTGCTCAAGGAGCGGGCAGTAGGTGATCTTTTGGTTATAAATCTTGCAAACATCCGGTATCTTACGGGGTTTAGCGGCTCAAGCGGGTTTTTGCTGATAAGC
>JADFYB010000317.1 GCA_015233245.1 Nitrospirota bacterium
GTCCCACAGTTTTAATCTGTTGTTTTTGGCGGCACTTAACAGCTGATTGCTGTCTGCCACCAATGCTATAGCGTTTATCTGGTCTTTGTGGCCGGCAAAGGTCTTTAGCTTTCTTCCTGTCACAGCGTCCCAGCGTTTAACCGTGTTGCCGACAATTCCAATCACTGATTTCCCGTCCGGTGTCAGAAAAGCTGATTTAATTGGATGAATATTGCTTGTGATTTCTTTAACCACAGCGCCGGTTTTAACGTCTGTGATTTTGACCTGGCCGGAGCCATCTATCAGCTTGTTGTGGCTGCCGGAGACCGCAATGAACCTGCCATCTGTTGATACATTTACTGAGGTAACGTTGCCGTTAAATCCTCTGGGTTTAAAAATACCTTTTTCGTTTATTACATCAGTTATTACATCGGCAGGCGCTCCGGGCATTAGCCTGTAGAGTGTCACCTGGCTTGTCCCAAATGACGTAAATTTCCCGTATATGTCCGGAACCGGCATGTTGCCAATGACCGGACCGTCATGAATAGTAAAGGTAACCGTTCGGTAGTACTTTGCGTATTCTAACGGGGGATACAGAGGCTCTACCGGCGTATCCTCCGTTATGCACTCCGGAAATATCCACTCCGGCAGAGTCCGGAAATCCACTGTCTCTATAAATCTTGCATTAATCACACGCATACCGGTATAAAACATCAGGGCAAACTCCGGGCATGATGACAGTACCGTATCGGTGGGTTTACCTTCTTTTTGCAGGTAACTGACCGTATCCTCTAATTGGTTTGACGAGTCAGCCAGAGTGTTTTTTATCAGATTATAGACCGTAACTTTTGGGTAGTGCATAACAAGCATCGGTTCATTTAAAGACTTAAACGGATATGCGCTTACGTAGGAGATATAGTTTGTAAAACATAAAAGACATATCAGAGGCAGCTTAAGCCACACAGGACGCACATAGTTTGCAAGAATAAACACTATCAAAAGCACAAAAACCGGTATAAGATGCACTATATATCTTATGTAAATTTCCGGAGCAAGTGAGACGATAGCCAGGTTAAAAGGTATGGTAAGAACCAGAAACGCCATAATATCTTTCTGAAGTGCTGGCACCTTTTGGAGGACGCCACCCCTTGTGTTTGGAACTATCCACCGAAACAGATAGTACGCAGGCGGAATAAAAATCAAAACAAAAGGGAAAATATTGAAATGAATCTCAGAAATATAAAACTGTAGTTTAGAAACAATATCCCCCCTGCCCATAAAACCAGACTGAGACCAGGGCTTTGCATATATTAGCCACGGTAGCGCAATAAGTGAAAAAGCACTCATGCTGATTAAGACAGAGGACAAAAATCCTTTATTTCTTTTGCGGGTAAACACTGCCAAAATCCCTATCGCAAAAACACTGCCTCCCATTACGATGTAGTTTGTGTAAAACTGCAGGGCAAGACTGGCAGTTAAAATGGCAACCCCGGATTTTCTTTTCCCGGTTAAGATGTTGTAAAGGGCAAGGATTAGTGCTATCTCTGCAAATATCACTATAGAGTAGTATCTGCACTGTCTTGCATGGAGGACAAACAGCTCAGATGCGGCAACAAGGGCAGCCGCAGAGATTGCTGCTTTATGTGATTTAAATATGCGGTAAGACAGCAGTGCCATTAAAAACACGGCGGCAGCTCCTGTTGTGGTAAACGGAATGCGTCCGGCGGTTGTTGTAAAGCCAAAGGTTTTAAAAGACAGAGCGGCAAGGTACTCGTCCAGCCATGGCCGCCATGTTACTATGTTGGACTTGTTCTCAAATATGGAGGGGCCATAAAGGGAAATGTAGTTTTTACCGTCATAGGCTTTGGGTACGCCAAATTTAGTAATGCTTACCGCAAGGTCTGCCGTTTCAGCCTCGTCAGCCCAAAAATACCGGTCACTCAGATTGTAAAACAATATGAAAACCGTATATATGCTAAGGGCTGCATATAAAAGCGAATCAAATAGTGTTATACCGAGTTGCATTCTATCGCCTAACTTTGTTGGCATCGTCAAAAGCTCCTC
>JADFYB010000095.1 GCA_015233245.1 Nitrospirota bacterium
AGTGGATTATGGCTGCCGCCTGCTCAGCAGGCCCGTGTTTTGAAGGTGGCGGCATTAAACACGGCATGAGGGCAACTGCAGGAGCAATAGAATCAATAAGAATTGATCCTGTTACTCTTGAACCTGTAATAGGAGTAGTCGGAGGAGTGCCGCCCATGGGAATATGCGGCTCCGGTATGATTGACGCAATTGTTGAGATGTTTAAGACTGGGATAATCAATCAAAAGGGAATGTTTAATCCCAAAAAGTCGGAGCGAATCAGAGAAGGCGAGGAGGGTCTTGAGTACCTGATACATTCAGATTTTGCTGCTCAGCGTGACATTGTGCTTACTAAGGTGGACATTGAAAATCTGATACGGGCAAAGGCTGCTATTTTTGCCGGAGTGTCGTTGCTTATCAATGAGGTTGGCCTGAACCTTGACGTCATAGACAGAGTGTATGTAGCTGGAGGGTTTGGTAATTCACTAAATGTTGCAAAAACTGTGATGTTAGGAATGATACCGGATTTGCCGGAGGACAAATATACCTTTTTAGGAAACACCTCCATCATAGGTGCATATCTGGCACTTATGAGTGACACACTCAGAGGAGAGCTTGAGGATATTTGCTCTAAGATGACTTATGTGGAGCTTTCCGTAGTTGGCGGCTATATGGATGAGTACATGTCTGCAATGTTCATTCCGCACACAGACATGTCTAAGTTTCCAACTGTGGCCGCCGCCATGATGGGGAGTTAAAACAAATTATGTCTGTAATAGAATTGCTTGATGAACGGGTGATAGATAAAATTGCCGCAGGTGAGGTCATAGAAAGGCCGTCATCGGTAGTAAAGGAGCTTCTGGAAAATGCTATAGATGCCGGTGGAGAGGAAATCAGAGTAGATATACTAAATGGCGGTAAGCGTCTGATTCGCGTTTCAGACGATGGCATAGGAATGGACAAAGACGATGCCCTGACCTCACTTAAGCGCCATGCTACAAGTAAGATTCGCTCAGAGGGGGATCTATTAAATCTAAAAACTCTGGGGTTTCGGGGAGAAGCGCTTTCATCAATTGCCTCAGTTTCCAAAATGATCATAACGACAGCTATCCGGGGAGCCGAGGTTGGCACTTGTGTTGAGATTTATGGAGGCGAGGTTAAATCCGTAAAGGAGAAAGCCTCAGTTGGCACAACTATTGAGGTCAGGGAGCTTTTTTACAACACACCAGCACGAAAGAAGTTTCTTAAAAGTACCCAATCCGAGCTATATCACATAATGGATGTGGTAACGCAGGCTGCGTTGTCATATCCAGAACGCAAATTTATCCTCTACGTGGATGAAAAGAAAGTGCTTGAGGTCTCTACCGCCTCAGGGATCAGAGAGCGCATCATGCAGCTCTACGGTATGGAGTTCTTAGACGGGCTTATCGAGTTTAAACAAAACTCATATGATGCCGATGTGTCAGGCTTTGTATCAAAAGAGGGAAACTATGCGCGCTCACGCTCACATCAGTACATTTTTGTTAATGGCCGCCCTATCAGGGACAACTACATTCGACATGCTGTGTATCAGCCCTATAAGAGCATACTTCCTGAGGGAATGCACCCGCACTGTTTCCTCTACATGGGGGTAAAGCCAGAGCGGGTGGATTTTAACGTACATCCGCAGAAATTTGAAGTGCGGTTTTCAGAGCGTGAAACTATATATAAGGCTGTCCTCAGCGCCGTCTATAAAGCTGTAATTGGTAAAGACATGGAGACAGATACAAAATCCTCTTCAGGTTTTGCATCCGGTGGTTTTCAAAGACAGAGAGAATCAGTCTCAGCATCCGGCACACAGGGTTATAGCAGTGGATATAATGAGAAATTTGGAGGTTATGATAAAGGTGATAAACCTAAAACTTCTGCTTCAGATGATAGCGCCTATAGTGATGCTACAAGGCAGCCTAACACGCTACAGTCAGAACAAAGCACGGGGCTACCGATAGCGTTTGAAGCAGGGCGCAGATTTCTATACCTTGGGGATGTCTATGTGGCGTACGTGGATGGCGGAGGACTTTGTGTCGCTGACCACCACGCATGTCATGAGAGAGTGCTCTATGAAAAGTTAAGGGACGGAGTTGGACTCATACGGCAAGGAATTTTATTTCCCGTACAGGTACAAGTACCGGCACGAGAGTATGTGTTATTAAGCAACAGTTTACCGGCCTTAAGAGAGATGGCAATAGACATAGAGGAGTTTGGCTCAGACACGTTTATAATCAGAGCGCTGCCAGATGGGCTTAAAGGCGCTGATATTGCTGCAATACTAACAGATATTGCTTCAAACCTTGTGGATTTTTCATCGGGTGCTTCGCCTGTTGAAGAGATTAAAGAAAAAATAGCAAAACGCATAGCCTGTCACAGTTCAGTGAGAGGAAAAGCCGTGTTAAACGACTCTGAGATGTTTAACATGCTGAAAGACCTGGACAACTGTAAAGACCCTTACCACTGCCCGCATGGACGCCCTACCAGAGTGTATCTGACGCTTGACAAGCTAAAAAAACTGTTTAAACGAACATGAAATTTTTTTAGAACATCCTTCTTTATTAAAATAGAGAACTCTGAAATGTTTTGTTTTTTACTTCTTTTTTCTCTTGACTTTTTTAAATTCACCTACTATACTGTAGGTGTTTTACGTAGGTTGTTTAGTCAGGGTTGCGGCGGATATTAAAATAAAAATAAAAAGGTATCAGGACAAATTTCTTAATTTTAGGAGGATATGGCATTTTGGTGACTAAGGTAGCAAGAGTGAGGATATATGGCATTCTATACGTTATGATTGTCACTTAAAAACTCAAAACTTATATGGAGGTGCAATAGGTTATGGAAAAGAGTAACGGTGGTATAAGTGAGGACTGGTTGTCGTTGCTTCTTGGTATTTTCATTTTTATTGTGTCGTTAGGAATATTTTTTGGTTCTGATCTTTTGGGCTGGGGAATCAGCACTAAAGTGTGGACAGATCCCACCAAAGCGATGTCTCCGGTTTCAAAACATTTTCAGTCAGTAAAGGGAGAGATTACAAAAATAGAAGGCTCTAAACTGACTCTCAAACATGCCGATGGTAAAGAGGAGGCTGTAACTGTAAAAGAGGATGTCTCTACCCTCAAAGTCGGTGACAAATATGAGAAAAAGGGCGTTAGCGGTTTTACCTCACTGTTTTTCACATACGCAGCCATGCTTGTAATTATGCTTATCGGAGCTGGGTTAATGCGTGTAAACGTGGGTAAATTTGCGATAGGATTTACAGTAATATTCTGGCTTAGTTACCTGTGTTGGCTTACGGGTCATTACGCCCACATAGCGGCTACCAAAAACCAGTTAGCTAATTTTAAGATAAGCTGGGCTTTGAGTCTGACTGGTGAGGCTGGTTTTATTGTAGCCTTAATAGCTGGTCTTATCGTAGGTAATTTTTTCCCTGGTTTAGCAGGGCTATTAAAAGAAGCGTCAAAGCCTGAACTATACATCAAAACCGCTATAGTAATCATGGGAGCAATGCTGGGACTTAAGGCTGCGGAGTCTTTCACGTTGGCCTCGGCGGTGTTATTCAGAGGGTTTTGTGCAATAGTAGAGGCATACCTTATCTACTGGGCAGTGGTTTATTATATAGCAAGGAAGTATTTCAAATTTAGCAGTGAGTGGGCAGCTCCACTTGCCGCAGGAATATCAATCTGCGGAGTGTCGGCAGCAATAGCGGTAGGCGGAGCTATACGGTCTCGTCCTGTGGTACCTATAATGGTATCCTCGCTTGTTGTGATTTTTGCAGTAGTTGAGATGTTGATTTTACCTTTTGCAGCGGAGGTATTTCTTTGGAAGGAACCCCTTGTTGCTGGAGCATGGATGGGACTTGCAGTTAAGACAGACGGAGGGGCAGTGGCAAGCGGAGCAATAACTGACGCTCTGATACGTGCTAAGGCTCTTGATATGACCGGAGTCAAGTACACTGAGGGCTGGATTACCATGGCCAGCACTACAGTTAAAATGTTTATAGATGTGTTTATCGGCGTATGGGCCTTTGTTTTGGCTATTATCTGGTGCGCAAAGATAGAATGTAAGGAAGGGGAAAAGGTAAAGGTAATAGAAATCTGGCAAAGATTCCCTAAGTTCGTTATTGGATATGTTGTAACCTTCATACTGTTTTTAGCATTATGTTTTCCATCCACCAGAGCACTTGCTCCTGTGGATAAGGAGGTTAAGAATCTGAAAGGTGAAATCACCTCGCTGGAAAAGAAATTGGTTTCCGCTAAAGGTACACCTGAAGAGGCTGCTATAAATGCACAGATTGGGCAGTACAAGGATAAAGTAAAAGCATTAGACGGCAGTGTCAAAGAGCAGAGAGGTGTGATGGCTAACGCCAAATTGTCCACAGATGAGAGTAACACATTCAGGGTTATGTTTTTTGTCCTTACGTTTTTCACAATCGGCCTTGTGTCGAATTTCAAAAAACTATGGGAAGAGGGAATAGGCAAACTTGCAGCTGTTTATGTTCTATGTTTGTTTGGGTTTATAATCTGGGTAGGGCTTTTCATTTCATGGTTATTTTTCCATGGAGTAAAGCCGCCGGTAATTACAGGCTAAAGGGAGGTTTATAAACATGGCAGATGAACCAAAAATTTCCGAAGAATTAAAAAAGATGGAATATGAGCCGCTTTCCTCAATAGAGAAAAAGCTTATAGCTTGGAGCCTTGGAATTGGAGTGGCATCTTTGGTGTTCTTTTATTGGCTAAGCATATCGTTTTTCCCTGGCGGCCATTGATTTATTAAGTATTATGATCTGAACGCAAACGGATAGGGACAAAGTGTTGTCAGCTCTGATGTGAGGATACAATCTTAGGCAGAGTCTTCAGAGCAGATGGCACTTTGTCCACGTCCTTTGTACCACCCTGGGCCATTTCAGCATTGCCACCACCACTGCCGTTTGCTTTTTCCGCTATTGCTTTAAGAATCTTTCCGGCATTGTATTTACCAGCAAGATCCTTAGTTACCATAGAAAGCAGCGATGCCTGACCGTCAAGCTCTGACGCTAAAACCAATACCACTGAACCAAGCCGTTCCCTTAACGCATCGGCAAACTCTCTAAGCGCTTTACGGTTTAGGCCGTTCTTTTGTACATACAGCGTATTGACACCATTTATCACCTTCACGTTATCTAACACATTTGAAAGATCATCGGTAATGCTTTTTATCTTTAATGAATCAAGCTCCTTTTCAAGCTCTTTTACATGAGAGGTCAGCTCGGTAATTCTCTCAAGCGGAGAGTCAGTCCTGAGATAATCTGAAATCGCTCTCAACTGAGCTGCCTTTAAGTTAAGATACTCCAGGGCATAAGTTCCCGTTACCGCCTCTATTCGTCTTACCCCTGAGGCTATGCTCCCCTCAGAAAGTATTACAAAGAGCCCTATATCTCCGGTTGCCTTACAGTGGGTTCCTCCGCAAAGCTCCTTACTAAAACCACCCTCCACCTCTACCACTCGTACAGAATCCCCGTATTTTTCGTCAAACAGCGCCGTTGCCCCATAAGATATTGCATCGTTTAGTCCCATTACCTGCGTCAGCACCTTATGGTTAGCAATAATCTCTTCATTAACCAACTCCTCAATCTTCTGTTTTTCCTCTGCAGTGACCGGATAGAAGTGAGTGAAGTCAAACCTCAGTCTGGAGGGAGAGACTAAAGAGCCGGCCTGTTTTATGTGATCACCCAGAATGCTTTTTAAACTTGCCTGAAGTAAATGAGTTGCCGTATGGTTTCTCATAGTGGCGTGCCGATGCTTCTTATCCACCTTACAGCTTACATCGTCCGATACCTTTACTGTCCCTTTATTGACTATAACGCTGTGTATTATCAGATTATCATGTGTCTTTTTAGTCTCTTTTACCTCTGCTTTAAATTTATCGTTATATATAATGCCTGTATCTCCAACCTGTCCGCCGGATTCGCCGTAGAATGGGGTTTTATCCAGTATCAAATCCCCCTCCTGTCCCTTAGTTAACTCACTTACCGACTCACCGTCCTTTACTATAAGGTTAACCGTTGATTCTGTATGAAGCATGTCATACCCAAGAAAAGAAGAGCCGCCATCCAACCGGACAGCCTCGTTGTATATGGATGAAACCAGAGCTGAAAGCCCGCCGGTGTCCTCTGTCCACGAAACACGGCCACGCTTTTTCTGTTTATCCATCTCCTCGTTAAATCCGTTTTCATCGGTTTTAAGGCCGTTTTCACGGGCTATATCTGCTGTCAGATCAGGGGGGAAACCAAAAGTGTCATAGAGCTTAAAGATTTCCTCTCCGGATATTGTATCCTCGCCTGCCGTCTTCAGATTTGAAATCATCTCATCCAGAATTTCGGTGCCTTTTTCAAGAGTTTTAATAAACCGCTCCTCCTCAAATTTCAGGATTTCCTGAGCGCGTTCCTTCTCCCGTGTTATCTCAGGGTAAATATCCCCCATGGCCTCATCAACGCTGGTTACAAGTTTATGCAAAAACGGCTCTCCCACTCCAAGAAGGCGCGCATGTCTTGATGCCCGCCGAATTATTCTCCTTAACACATAACCTCGTCCCTCATTTGAGGGCATAAGACCCTCACTCAGTAAAAATGTGACCGAGCGCATATGGTCCGCTATTACCTTTATCGAGGTATCTTGCTTTTTATCTGCTCTGTAAGAAACTCCGGTTTGTGAGGAAATTGCCTCTATAATTGGGATAAACAGATCTGTGTCAAAATTTGTCTCTTTCCCCTGTAGCACTGAGCTTATGCGCTCAAGCCCCATGCCGGTGTCTATGCTTGGTCTGGGAAGTGGTGAAAGACTGCCATCAAGTCCTCTGTCGTACTGCATAAAGACAAGATTCCACAACTCAAGATACCTGTCACAGTCGCAGCCAAGGGCACACTCAGGTTTGCCGCAGCTCCTTTGAGGGCCAAGGTCTATAATAATCTCAGAACACGGGCCGCAGGGGCCGCTGTCGCCCATTTGCCAAAAATTGTCCTTTGCCCCAAGCCGCACCACCCGATCTTTACTGATTCCAGTGTGCTCAGTCCAAAGCTCTCCGGCCTCTGCATCATCTTCATAGATGGACACCCAGAGCTTATCAACCGGAAGCTTATACCACTCGGTCAGAAGTCCCCACGCAAACTCTATAGCCTCTTTTTTAAAGTAATCGCCAAAGGAAAAATTTCCAAGCATCTCAAAAAATGTGTGATGGCGCGCCGTAAACCCTACATTTTCAATATCACTTTGCTTACCACCGGCTCTCAAACACTTCTGGCAACTGGTAGCTCTGCTGTACGGTAATTTTTCTAACCCCTGAAAAGTGCTTTTAAATTGAACCATCCCCGCATTGGTAAAAAGCAGAGTCGGATCACTCTTTGGGATTAACGAGGAGGGACCAACCACCTCATGGTTTTTCTTACGGAAAAACTCTAAAAAACTCTCTCTTATCTCTTTACCTGTCACGCTTGTTCACTTCCGGATCGTTACTGCGTATTTCAACAAGTCTGTCTCTCTTGAAAATCAATGTAGTTTTATATATCTCCAGCCGTTTGTAAGTCCACTGTACTTTTTCACCGGCCTCTTTATCAGATAAACTATCGAGCATTTTTATATCATTTGGAGAGCCAAGCGAATATCTCACCTGTTCGGGGGTCATGCCAAAATCTATTTTTCCATGACGTATTAATTCCTTAATGTTTTCTGGATAATCCGCTATCTCTTGCTCTGTATATTTTACTGAATGCGTACACGACAGAATTAACATAAATGAAACCATTATTAAAATTTTAATTTTCAAGTTACCTCCTTTAATACATGTTTTATAGTCTCAGCCGCAAAACCTCTCCGGTTAAGAATTCCGTAAAGCCTGTTAAGTTTAACTCTGTGAGGGTATTTTTTTAAAGAGCTTTCTTCTTTTTTTTGTATAAGTATTTTTGCTTTCTTAATCTCTCCTTCAATTGTATAACCATAGGAGAGTTCATCATTTAAATCTCCCATAACCTCACTCAATGTCTCCTCTATAATACTCTCCGGAATGCCCCGCCTCTTCAGAGTGTCTGTGACCCTTCTTAAACCCATCTTTTTAGAGCTGTCTAAGTAGATTAACAAGTTGCGGGCTAATTTTGAGTCATCAACAAATCCGGACACTTTAAGGTACTCCAGAGTCTCCTCCGTCTCAGCCTCCGCATATCCTTTTTGCAGGAGTTTTTCCCTGATTTCTTTTTCACTTCTGTCTCTGAAATTCAAAAGCCTGAGAGCATAAGCTTTTGGACTCTGAATCTTTGGTGTCACTCATCTAAATCCGGTGTTGAAACGGCGGAAACTGTACGGGTAATTTTCCCGGCCTCAAGAATCCTCGCCTCTGCCTCTTTTAAAATGTTTTCGTTTTCAGTCAGGAACCGTCTTGCATTATCTCTGCCCTGCCCTATTTTTGTTGTGCCGTAGCTGTACCATGTGCCGGTTCGCTCAATTACTCCCATCTCGACACCAAGGTCAACAATCTCGCCGGCCTTAGAAATCCCCTCGTTATAGTATATGTCAAACTCAGCCTGTTTAAACGGGGGAGCCACCTTGTTTTTAACTACCTTTACGCGGACACGTCCACCGATTATTTCCTGATTAACTTTCAGATTATCTATTTTTCTGATGTCAAGCCGCATAGAGGAGTAAAACTTAAGGGCGTTACCGCCGGTAGTGGTCTCAGGGCTTCCAAACATGACGCCGATTTTTAGTCTGATTTGGTTTATAAACACAACCGTGGTTGATGACCTTGCAATAGCAGATGTGAGCTTTCTGAGAGCCTGACTCATAAGCCTTGCCTGAAGGCCTGGTAACTGATCTCCCATATCGCCTTCAATTTCTGCCTTAGGAACCAGCGCCGCCACCGAATCTATAACCAAAATATCAAGAGCGTTGCTTCTAACCAGAGTTTCAGCCACCTCAAGTGCCTGTTCACCGCTATCAGGCTGAGAAATCAAAAGCTCTGAAATTTTAACACCAAGTCTTGAGGCATAGCCGACATCAAGAGCATGTTCAGCATCAACAAATGCTGCGACTCCTCCTGTTTTCTGTGCCTGTGCTATGGCGCTTAACGCAAGCGTTGTCTTACCGGAGGACTCAGGTCCAAAGATTTCCACAACACGGCCTCTGGGCAATCCCCCCACACCGGTAGCAATATCAAGAGTCAGCGAGCCGGTAGGAATTACCTTAATTCCCTCAGTAACGGCAGACTCACCCAGCTTCATAACAGTGCCCTTACCAAAGGTCTTCTCTAACTGCGATATAGCGGCCTCAATAGCCCTTTCTTTATCTTTAACCGCCTTTTGATTATCAGCTTCTTTTGCCATTTTTATATCTCCCCCGTCTCCCCCGAATCAGAGCCTTACATCAAAGCTTACCTGAAGCCATTAGTATGGTTTAAAAAACCTGCCATATTATAGCCTAAAAGGAATTTAAAATTCCAATTTTATTATTAGGAAAATAGTAAGGGAGAGGCGCTGCCTCCCCCTTACTCCCCCTTCGCACGGGGAAATGATTTCCCCGTGACCCCTCGGTTTTGGAGTTAGCGATTGGGTAGTTTCGTTTAATATCTGTTAGCGTGCTTGTGAAATAAAGAATTTTTTAACCGGAGAAACTCCGGTTAAAAAGTTTCAATGAGAGCTCCGCCCTCAAAACAGACGAGCAGATTAAAAGATTTATAAATAATATTACTTTAAAGACAACTTTAGCTTATTACAAGTGCCGTTTATATGTTTAATAATTCTTTCAGTGTTTTCTCAAGTTCGGGTTTTAAATTTCTAACACTTTTATATCTAATCTGACTATAATCACGTACGTCAAAGGGTGTTTCGTCAATATTTTGGTTTAAAATTATAACCGGCTTGTTAAGTGCTTTTGCAAAACCAAACTCATAGTAAACATTCGGATTGTGGTCGTGTGATATTATATGACCAATGTTTTTCACAGGTGGTGTTATTTCTGTGATTATAATTTTAGCATTTCTAATATATTCATGCACTCTATCTATTATAGAACCAACATATGGTTTTTCATCAGCCCTCCCACACGTTACTTTTAATTTTTGTGCTACCTCAAGGATTCCATCATAAATATCGTAAAATTCTTCTTTAAATGGCATTATCACAAATATATCAAAAAATTCGACATTAGTTGGAGTAAATCTTTCAACATGTTCCTCTTTAGTAATTGGCGTAACAATCGATGTAGAAGTGCCTTTTAACGATATGCCAGGTAAAACACTTCTATCATGTTCTGAATTGCTTCTAAAAAATGTTAGCAGACTTTGAGTATCTTCGTAAATACTTGTCAACTCGGTGTTATTTCTTATTGCATCCTTCAATTCTGCCTGGTGATCATAACAGATAAAACCTTTTCTCAACCCGGTATCTATATCCGACTTATCATCCAAAAAATCAAACATACAACCGGTCAGCATCTTATGTAGTTTGAAATCTCCAAGGCTTTCAAGTAAAATTGCAGCTATAAAATAAAAAAGCCCATTTTCTATTGGCAAACGTGTATAAAATCCCCAGTTACTAAAGGATATTATTTCGATCTTTGATTCACCATAATAGTAATAGTTATCCTTATCTCTTCTGATAGTTAAAAATAGAAGTTTATAGTATGGTCGATCATTTACCTGCAATTGAATCATAGCAGTCTCTTTTTTATTATAGATTAATTCGTCCTCTCCTTTGCCTATATCCACATCTTCTGACAAGCTTTTAA
>JADFYB010000096.1 GCA_015233245.1 Nitrospirota bacterium
ACGATGTTTTTGTCATATATGTCAACATCAGTGTATATCTGCTTTGGTGAAAACTGGTAGCATTTGGTCTTACCGAGGCCAATGCCGGAAGCGATGCCGCAGGGATTCAAACAACAGCAGTCAAAGACGGTGATGATTATATCTTAAACGGCACCAAGCAGTGGATAACCAATGGCAGTGAAGCTGAAATATACACAATAATTGCAATGACAGACAAAAACAAAGGAGCAAGAGGCGCCTCTGCCTTCATAGTTGAAAAAGGGATGCAAGGATTTACCTTTGGTAAGAAGGAAAAGAAGATGGGCATCAGAGCCTCAGTCACATGCGAGCTTGTATTTGACAATTGCAGAGTACCTAAGGAAAACATTCTTGGCAAAGAGGGTATGGGCTTTATTGTAGCCATGAAGACACTCGATCAGTCAAGAATCGGAGTGGGAGCTCAGGGACTTGGCGTTGCTCAGGGGGCTTTTGAGGAGGCTGTAAAATTTGCGAAAACCCGTATTCAGTTTGAAAAACCCATTATAAGTTTTCAGGCAATTCAGCACATGATTGCAGATATGGCAATTGAGATAGAGGCCGCACGCGCATTGATTTATTCTGTGGCCAGATTTATAGATAGCGGAGCTAAAGACATCACAAAACCCTCAGCTATGGCCAAAACTTTTGCTACCGACATTGGGATGAAGGTTACAACTAATGCGCTTCAGGTTATGGGCGGCTCCGGTTACATGCGCGACTATCCGGTTGAAAAAATGATGCGGGACGCTAAGATTTTACAAATCTATGAGGGCACTAACCAGATTCAAAGAAATGTCATCTGCCAAAACCTGATTAAAGAGTTTTCACGAATGAAATAAATGGTGTGAGTACAGGACAACAAAAAATAACTATAAGGATAAAAGATTATGAAAATAGTCGTGTGCATTAAGCAGGTGCCGGATACGGCTGAGGTAAAGATTAATCCTCAAACTAATACGCTTATGAGAGACGGGGTGCCAAGTATCATAAACCCCTACGATTTACACGCAATCGAAGCTGCGGTTGCAATTAAAGAGGTGATGGATGCAACCGTTACTGTGCTTACGATGGGACCGCCTCAGGCTGAAGTTGCCCTTAGGGAATCAATCGCAATGGGAGCTGACGAGGCAGTGTTGCTTAGCGACAGAGCCTTTGCAGGCTCTGACACATGGGCTACCGCCTACACACTTTCAGGCGCCCTAAAAAAACTTGGGTTTGATTTAATCTTTTGCGGCAAACAAGCCATTGATGGCGACACTGCTCAAGTTGGCCCAGCTATGGCTGAGTTTCTCGATATTCCGCATGTAGCGTATGTAAGCAAAATTAACTCCATCTCTGACACTGTGGTTGAGGTGCGGCGTATGATGGATGACGGCTACGATGTCGTAGAAACCTCTGTTCCTGTGCTTTTTACAGTTGTACGGGAACTTAATCAACCGCGATTTGCCTCACTTAAGGGAAAGATGCGGGCTAAAAATGCCCAGATTAGAAAACTCACCCATGCCGATATTGAGTTGGATGAAAAAGACCTGGGGCTTTCCGGCTCCCCCACTCAGGTAAAAAACATCTTTGCGCCTGAGATGAAAAAGGAACGCATCGTGTTTGAAGGAAGCCCGGCAGAACAGGTCGCTGAGCTTCATAACGTACTGAAATCAGTTAAATGTATATAACTAATATAAATTTAAGCTGGAGTGGATATGCAAATAAAAGTAGATAGAGATCTATGCACAAGTTGTGAAACCTGTATAGCCTCCTGTCCGTATGAGGCAATCGTACTACAGGAGGGCAAGGCCTTTGTTAATGAGTACTGTCAGATATGCCGGATTTGCCTTAGTGTCTGCCCTGAGGGCGCAATAAAAGAAGTGCCGGATGTGCAGGATAGTGCTGATTCAGTTAAGGACATCTCTGCGTACAAAGGGGTGATGGTGTTTGCTGAACAGCGTGAGGGAAAAGTTTCTCAGGTAGCGTTTGAGCTTCTTTCAGCCGGTCGCCGCCTTGCCGATAAATTATCGGTTGAGTTATTCGCCGTTCTTTTAGGCGCACCAGAGTCTGAGGCCAATGAACTAATAAAGTGGGGAGCTGATAAGGTGTTTCTATGTAGCAGCGGCTCACTGACAAGTTTTAACGATGAGCCTTATACCGATATTGTTTCAAAAATCATAAAGGAGCATAAACCTGAAATTGTGCTGACAGGAGCTACGGCAATAGGGCGGTCGTTTTTCCCACGTGTTGCCGCAAGGCTTCACGCGGGGCTTACTGCCGACTG
The DNA here is from genome assembly GCA_015233245.1 of Nitrospirota bacterium. Taxonomy (GTDB): domain Bacteria; phylum Nitrospirota; class Thermodesulfovibrionia; order Thermodesulfovibrionales; family Magnetobacteriaceae; genus Magnetomonas. The sequence continues at coordinate 2,285 of JADFYB010000096.1, forward strand.
CACATCTTTGGAAATCGAGGACGGAGGCCGTAACCTGCTTGCCATAAGGCCGGCTTTTGGCGGAAACATCATGGCAACTATAATGTGCCCCGACACCCGCCCTCAAATGGCTACGGTGCGGCCAAAGGTAATGAAAAAGTGCGCTTGCAGCGCCAACCACACCGGAACTATTGTTAATATTGATGTTCCTGCTAATGGTAAATGCAGAACCAAAGTGCTTGAAACCGCAAAGGATACCGATTTCTGTTCCATTAACATCCAGGAGGCCGAGGTGATAGTATCCGGCGGCAGAGGGTTAGGTAACCCTAAAGGATTTGAGATGCTCAAAGAGCTTGCCGAACTGGTAAACGGCACCCTTGGCGCTTCAAGAGCAGCCGTTGATGAGGGCTGGATTCCTTATAACCATCAGGTTGGCCAAACCGGTAAGACAGTCTGCCCAAAGATTTACATTGCCTGCGGCATATCTGGCGCTGTGCAGCACATGGTAGGAATGCAATCATCGGATATTATTATAGCCATAAACAAAAACGCCGAGGCACCGATATTCAATATCGCCAATTACGGGATAGTGGGCGACCTGTATGAAATCATACCGAGGTTGATTAAGCGAATAAAAGAGGAGAGAGGTTGATGAAAAAAGCAGCCGTTGTGTTTCCAGGGCAAGGGTCTCAGGGTGTGGGGATGGGACTTGACCTGTTTGAAAAATTTGAAGAGGCAAGAGAGGTTTACAAAGAGGTCTCTACGGCTCTGAACTATGATATAGCAAAGTTATGCTTTAGCGGCCCAAAGGAGGAATTAAATAAAACCTACAGGACGCAGCCAGCGCTTTTGACAACAAGCATAGCAGCCTACAGAGTGCTTCTGTCAAAGGGTATAAAACCGGAGGTACTGGCAGGACACAGCCTTGGTGAGTATTCAGCACTTGTTGCTGCAGGTGTTTTGACTCTTACTGCTGCAACCAAGCTTACTGAAATGCGGGGCAGGTTTATGCAGGATGCGGTGCCGGAGGGCCAAGGGCTCATGGCGGCTATATTAGGGCTTAACAGAGAGATTGTAGATAATATCTGTTTAGCGGTAAAGTCCGGCTACGTTGCTCCAGCCAATTATAACTGCCCTGAACAGACTGTCATAGCAGGCGAAAAGCCCGCTGTCGAGGAGGCAATGATACTTGCCAGAAGTGCCGGAGCCAAAAGGGCCGTGCCACTTGCCGTCAGTGTTCCTTCTCACTGTACGCTTATGGTCAGTGCCTCCGAAAAGTTAAGTAAATACTTTGATGGCGTTGAATTTAAAAACGCTGAAATTCCCATTGTTAATAATGCTGACGCTATGCTCTTGGTTACGGCAGACCAAATAAGGTCAGCGCTTATCAGACAACTAAACAGCCCGCTTCTTTGGGAGGACTCGGTGAGAAAGATGGTTGACACCGGTGTAGAGGTGTTTATCGAGGTTGGCCCAATAACGGTTCTGTCAGGACTAATTAAACGAATAGACTCTACTGTTACACTTTTAAATGTGCAGGATAGCGCCTCATTGGATCGAACCGTGGCTGCACTAAATAACTAATACCAAGTTTAGGAGGATTGTTTTAAGATGATCAAGATTTACTACGACAAAGACGCAAACTTAAATGCCTTGAAGGGAAAAAAGATAGTGATAATGGGCTATGGGAGCCAGGGACACGCTCACGCCAATAACCTTAAAGAAAGCGGTATGGATGTAACCATCGGAATCAGACAGGGCAGTAGTTGGAACAAGGCAAAAGAGGCCGGATTTAACGTGATGGTTCCCTCGGAGGCGGCAAAAATAGCGGACGTTATAATGATTCTGCTTCCTGATGAGATACAAGGAGACACATATAAGGCAGAGATAGCGCCCAACATGAAAAAATCCGTGTATTTAGCTTTTGCACACGGATTCAATATCCACTTTGGACAGATTGTACCTCCTCTTGATGCAAACGTGTTTATGGCAGCCCCTAAGGGACCTGGGCATCTTGTGCGTAGTGAGTATCTGCGTGGAAGCGGTGTGCCGTGCTTAATCGCAGTACATCAGGACCCTGCTGGTAACACAAAAGACATAGCGCTTGCCTATGCTTCAGCTATCGGAGGCGGCAGGGCCGGAGTGATTGAGACCTCTTTCAGAGAGGAGACCGAAACCGATCTTTTTGGCGAACAGGTGGTTCTATGCGGCGGCTTAACATCGTTGATTATGGCAGCATATGAAACATTGACAGAGGCCGGATATGCTCCTGAGATGGCATACTTTGAATGTCTGCATGAGGTCAAACTGATTACGGATTTAATCTATGAGGGCGGAATTGCCAATATGCGGTACTCAATAAGTAACACGGCACAGTACGGCGACCTTACGCGCGGCCCGCGTGTTATCACTGATGAGACGAAAAAGGAAATGAAGAAAATCCTGTCAGAAATTCAGGACGGATATTTTGCTAAGGAATGGATGCTTGAGTGTAAGGCTAATAAGCCAGTCTTTAATGCGCTGACTAAAAAAGGCGAGGCTCACAGTATAGAGGATGTAGGCCAAAAACTCCGCTCCATGATGCCGTGGTTGAAGAAGGGTAAATTGGTGGATAAATCTAAAGCATAATACCAAGTAGCCTTCAATCGCCTAACTTTGTTGGCTTTGTCGCAAGCTCCTCAACGTACTAAAAGTACGCCTGCGTCGCTTGCTCCTCGCCGCCTCGTTATGCTTCTGAATGCAACTCGGTAATAATCAGCAGATTGCACAGATTTTCTCAGATTTGCGCTTTTCTCTCATCTGCGTTTATCTGCGCCATCTGCGGGAAAAAGTCCTCTTCTGTCAGATAAGAGAAATCATATCTCTATCCTGAATTCACACCATCCATCTATGTTTCTGACAGAAATGGTGCCTTTCATGTTTTGCTCCACGATTACTTTTGCCATGTATAGTCCCATTCCTGTTCTCAGTGTTATATCACCGGTGGTAAAATATGGGTCAAACACTTTGTTTATTATATCATTTGGGATTTCACCACCATTATCCGAAACAGATATAATTACCTTGCCAGTAGTACTGTCCTTATTTAACTTTACCTTGATAATCCCAGCAGTAATTTTTCTTTCTTCAAATTTATCCTTGGCGTTTGTCAAAATATTTAAAATTACATGGGCAAACTCATTCGGAAATCCTTGTATTGTCAAACTCTCGTCTAATTCTTTATCAATGACAATCCCCTTATCTCTGACGTACCCTGACAGCAGCGATTCGGCTTTGTTTATCTCATCAGCTATGTTAAATTCCAGTTGTTCTTCCTCCTGGATATAGAAATTTCTAAAATTATCTATTGTCTCAGATAATTTTACTAGTTCAGACATCGAATTGTTAACATTATTAGTTATATACAGTTCATCTAAATCGCCATGCAGGTATGCATCTTTTATATCCTGAATTGAAACTCCGATTGCACACAGCGGTTGCCTCCAATGGTGTGAGATATTCATAAGCAACTCATTCATTGAAATATATTTAGATTGCTCAAACATTAACTGATCCTTGGTACGGTTTTTTGATACCTCTTCATCAACTCTCTTTTGTAGGTTAAGGTTTATTGTCTTTATTTCATCCGCCATTTGTTTACGTTGTGTTATATCACGAAAAACCAGTACAACTCTCTTGATTTCACCTTTTTTATTCTTAATGGGTGCAACACTATATTCTATGTAGATATCCTTTACATGGCTTTTAAGCAATGAAATATTGCCATCTGCACCGATACTTTTTCCCTGAGCTACACATTGCTCAACAGGATTAATAACAGGAGCACTCGTATCTTCATTAACAGCATTGAACACTTCACTTAAATATCTGCCAACAGCCTCCTTTAATGGCCAGCCAGTTAACTGCTCAGCAACCGGATTTAAAAGCTCGATATGGCTGTCAATGTTAGTAATAATTACACCATCTCCAATAGACATTAAGGTAACTTGAATACGTTCTTTTTCCTGCTCAAGCTGTTTTTTAGATATGAGTGTCCTCATACGTAAATCATTAAAGGTACTAACCAATTGTTCCAGTTCGTCATCTTTCGTTACAAAGTGTTTGTTACGTATCAACTTAAGAGGTTTTTGCCATTCATTAGTTTTCAGATTTGCAATGAATGCAGATATATCCTTTAAATACCTGCCCACTAACTTATGAAATAAAAAAATAATAAAAAAGGAAACTAAAAAGGTTTTGACTGTCTGTGTCACCAATATAACCACGATTTTTTCTTTCAGACTTTGATAAACCCTGTCAAGAGTGGCTACCACAAGCAGTTGTCCTACATAGACCTGTTTTCCCCGATGCAAATATTCAATTTTAAAGTTATGGCTGATGATATGTTTTTCCTGAGGCCTGCCTACAGCCAGTAACACTTTACCTTCATCAGATTTAATTTCAAGGTACTGCATATCGGGAAGGTTTTTGATACCCTCCATGTTAATTTCTAAATCCTTTACACTGTTGACCCATAAGCTATATGACAAACTGGGCAGGTAACTGGTTTCAATTTGGCTTATCCTGGTTTCGATGAGATTCACTGACTGAAAGTAATCCAAAGCTAATTGCATAACTGTACCCACTAACGTAAAAACAGAGCTAAACATTAGAATATAGACGGCAAAAAGGTAACCTATACCCTTTCTATTTACTCTGAAAAGTGATTTAATATTCAACATGGAATAAAATCTCTACAAAGCATACCTTGCGAGTACCTCAGACTGAATTCGTTCATAAGTGCCATCTTCTTTTATCGCTTTTATAGCCTCCGCAAACTTTGGGATTAATGCTTCATGTTTTTTATTAAGGTAAGGGTACCAGTAGCCTGAAAGAAACGGGGTGCTGAGCATCCTGACGTTTTTGACTCCTGAATCCTTCATTAACTTCATTCCAATCATTCTCTCAATAATCGCGATATCTATACGTTTTTTCCCCAGCATAGCAAAGAGTTGCTCACCTTTTTCAACTGAAACAACCGAATAGGCCAGGGTGGTGTTACGCTCTACAATCTTCCACCCGGTAACAATCCCCACGTCATAAGGTTGCAAATCCTTTGGTTCATTTACTACAACATCTGATTTATTGGTAAAAATCATCATCTGAAATTGCATTATCTTTTCAGGCACACGCACAAGGTTTGGATATTCACCTCTTGCGTTTATCGCAAATATACGGCAGATGTCACCATCTTCTATTCCGCGGTCGGCGTTTTTTATTGCTCTTTCTGAGGGTAAGTACTGAATGATGATTTCTATGCCCATCCGTTTTGCTAACTCTTTGTATATAAGGTCAAGGAAACCTGTTTTATCCGGTGATGTGAGTGTTGTACGAAAGGATGAGTTAAGTATCAGCGTTTGTTTCTGTTGCGCAGAAGCGGTGTCTCTGCATGGGACACATAAAAGTACGCCAAACATAATAATGGCTGATAACAGGAACTTTATAACCGGTTGTTTTCTCATATGTTGTGTCCCCCTGTTTAGTTCAACATGTGTATAGCAATTCGCAAACTACTCTGCCGCATTCAATATTATCAAAAACTCAGCACCGTTATCCACATTTTTTACCGTCAGGGTGCCACCCATATTTGTCTCAATAATTGTCTTGGACATGTAGAGTCCCAGCCTTGTGCCTTCAGTTCCTTTAGTTGTAAAGTAAGGTTCAAATATTTTCGTTATCACATCGGCAGCAATCCCACCACCATTATCTTTTATTGAAACAATAACTTTGGATTTATCTTCAGTACTACTGGTATTGATTTCAATAAGACCTTGCATTTCAGGAATATTTCTCTTTCTTAAAACTATTGCATCCTTTGAATTGTTTATAATGTTTAGTACCACCTGCTTAAACTCATTAGCATAACCATCAGTAATCAGCAATACATTTTGTTCAGATTTAACAGAAATATCTATATTGCTTCTGTTAAATATATGTATAAACATTGATAATAGTTCCTCTATGGCTGACTTTACATCAAACAATATTTTTTTCTTCGAAGTCACAAAAAAGTTTCTGAAATCATCTATTGTTTTTGACATAAACTTAACTTGTCTCAATGTAGAGTCAACTATAGACTCTATATATCCGGCATCAAGCTCACCATAGTTGTAAGAATCTTTCAAGTCCTGTATAGTTAATCCTACAGCGTTTAGCGGCTGCTTCCACTGGTGGGCTATTAGTCCAATCATCTCACCCATGGAAGCCATCTTGGATTGTTGTATTAGCATTTGTTCTTGCGCTCGCCGTTTTTCGGTTTCCTGTTCTACTCTGCAGTGGAGTTCATTATTAAAGCGGTGGAGTTCATCCTCCATATGTTTTCTTTCACTAATATCTCTAAAAACACCAAGTAAGAAAGGGTTCCCATTTATATGAATTGTTTGAGCAAGTATTTCAACTGGAATTTCCTTGCCATCTGATCTCACTACATAATTATCCACGCGATGAGAATTCTTGTCATGAAGTGAGATGCGTGCATACTCTTTGAATGAATCTATAGAATATTGCTCCATTGATTTAGGATGCAGTTGAGATTGATGAATTCCTTTAATTTCAGTAACCGGTCTGCCCATAAGAATCGAGGCTTGAGTGTTTGCATCTACAATGCAGCCGGTTTGTGTATCAGCAATAAATATAGAATCGGGTGACTTCTCAAACAAGCTCCTGCATCTCTCTTCGCTCTCTGCTAATTTATTTTCTATTTCTTTTCTTTCTATTGCAACAGCATAAATTGATGCAAACCGTTCAATGACAGACAAATCCCTTTGTGTGTAATCTCTGGAGGAATTAGCCAGTGCTATTTGTCCGATTATTCTGCTGCCTGACTTTACAGCAACTGATAAAAAATTCGTTATTTCAACATGTCCGGGTGGTGTACAACCCTTATACGACTTATGCTCATTTGGCTTGTTGGTGAAAAAACTCTCTCCATTATTTAATGAATGTCCCCACATTGCGTTGTATCCATCGGGTCCTTTAGGAAACCGGGCTGATTGTTTTTCCTTTGCAACCTTACAGACGTTGCCCATCATATCAGTAAGATTGATGGCAACATTATCTCCATTTTCATCTATCAAAGATGCATAACCGTGTTCACTGTCAGTAAGTATTAACGATTCATCATGTACTATTTTGGAAATCATGTACTTGTCATTATTGGAGTTTAAGAGAGCTTCTGTTACTCTTGCAACCGAAGATTGAAATGCAAGTTCCTGCTTTACAATATCCTCAATCGCGTTTTGTTCGGTTATATCTCTAAATATCCCTAAAATCAATTTCTCCTTGCCGATATAAATTACACTAGCGCTAATGCTTACATTTAAAATCGTACCGTCCTTACGAATAATATTAGATTCATCTGCGCGTGTTATCCTTTTTCCCACGTGTTTTTTAAACGCCTCAGAAAACTTTTCATTTTCCACCAAGTCTTTTATTGGATGGAGTTGCCGCTGGTGCATACCTATAATTTCGTCCCTGCTATAACCAGAAAGCTCTTCTGCCTTCTTGTTTACATCAACTATAATTCCTGTCTCTGCGTTAGCTACAAATATTGCATCGTTTGCCAGCTCAACAAACGCTCTGTATCTCTCCTCAGATTCTATTGCCTGTTTATGCTCAGTTACATCCTCAACCGTGCAAATCATACCTTTATATGAGTCATCAACCATTACAGGTATCAGTTTGCCGGATATACAGGTTGGTTTTAAAGAAGGAGTTTTAACTGGTATATCATTATAAGGTACTACGGATTGCTCTTGTTTTGCTTTGAGATAATATTTTAGTGTTTCCTCGTAAAATTCTGTTAAGACATGTTTCCCTATAATTTCACTTACAGGAATACCGGCAATGTTGCTCATTCCCTTGTTGGCATAATAAACAACATCATTTTCATCAGCAACCCACACACCTGTAGCGATATTTTCCAATATTGCAGTATTAACAAAATTATGAGATTCTATTTCCATCACCGATTCCATCTAAACGTATCAAAAACTCCGCACCGTCATCCACATTTTTTACCGTCAGGCTGCCGCCCATATTTGTCTCAATAATTGTCTTTGACATGTAGAGTCCCAGCCCTGTTCCTTTTTCCTCTGATTTCGTTGAGACATATGGCTCGTAAATCTTATCAATAACAGCCTCAGGTATGCCTCCACCGTTATCTCTTATAGTAACATATATTTTATTATACGAGTGTGAAAGCTCTATATTGATGTCTCCTGTGAATTTTTTCCCTGAAGACTCGACTCTGCTTACTATCGCATCCCTTGAATTGTTGATTAAATTCAATATCACTTGTTTAAAGTCGTTTGGGAAACCGATAGTTGTAAAATTAGATTCCGGAGTCGTAGTTTCAATGTTGATTTCTATGTTGTTCTTCTTTTTATATAAAGAGCCAAACATTCCAACTATATCCTCTATCGCTTTTT
>JADFYB010000318.1 GCA_015233245.1 Nitrospirota bacterium
AACGCCTCACACCTAAGAGTGAAAGAGGAGTCTCCGGCATAAATGCTCTCGGTTTAATATCAATCCAGTACCGTTTACGCGCAAATGGATAGTTTGGCAGCGCTGCAACTTTTTTATAGCCATAGGGAGCGTTAAACTCTCTCCAGTTAATGTCCATGCCGCAGACGTAGAGTCTGCCAAGGGTTTTTAGTATCTGCCGCCAATCATTTTGACCTGTCCTCTTAACGCAGTGCTCTTTCTGACGGTAGAGTGGAGCCAGGAGAGGTCAGCTATATAGAAGCACATGGCACAGGCACTGCTTTAGGTGATCCTATAGAGGTCAGAGCTCTTGGCGCAGTATTTAGTACAGTAAAGAGTAAGGCCTCCCCACTTATAATAGGCACGGTAAAGACAAACTTCGGACATCTGGAGGCTGCTGCAGGTGTGGCAGGACTGATAAAAGTGGTGCTTTCAATGCAGCACGGGACACTTCCCCCGCATCTGCACTTTAAAACTCCAAATCCGCACATTGACTGGGCAGCAATACCTATTGAGGTGTCCTCAGAAGGACGCACATGGAGCGGCAAAAAGATTGCCGGAGTAAGTTCTTTTGGCTTTAGTGGAACAAATGCTCATATTGTGTTAGAGGAGGCGCCTGTACATAAAAGAGTTGAGTCCGAGCTCAATCGTCCTGTTCACATACTGACACTTTCAGCTAAGACTGATGGATCCCTTTCTGAGCTCTCTGACCGATATAAAGAGTTGTTAGCTTCACAACCCGACATTTTAGTTTCTGACATCTGTTACACATCAAACATTGGACGGAATCATTTTAATAAGCGCAGGTTTGCTATAGGACAAACCGCTGAGGAGATTTTTAAAGGGTTGTCTGAGGCACAAGAAATACTGTTACCAGAGGGGCATCCTAAGATTGCATTTCTTTTTACCGGACAGGGAGGACTTTCAGCCGGCATGGGACGTAGTCTTTATGAAAGCAGTCCTGTGTTCAGAGATACTCTCACAGAATGCGACAAGATACTGCAAAAACACATGGATTTGCCTCTTTTGGAACTGATGTATGGCGGCATATCGGCTAAGGTTCTAAATGAAACCCGATATGCTCAGCCTGTGTTATTTTCTCTTGAGTATAGTTTGTACAAGTTATGGCAATCCTGGGGAATTGAGCCGGGAGCTCTTTTAGGCCACAGTATAGGTGAATACACTGCTGCATGTATTTCCGGAGTGTTTTCGCTTGAGGATGCTCTAATGCTTGTATCTGAGCGCGGACGCTTGATGTGGGAGGCTTTAGGAGAGGGCACAATGGCAGCAGTGTTTGCAAGTGAAACATTGGTGCAAGAAGAATTATTTTCTGATGATGTTTCCATAGCAGCGGTTAACGGGCATGACAGCGTTGTGATTTCAGGGGTGCGGGATACTGTAATGGAAACGTGTAAACGTCTCTCAGAGCGTGGGATAAAGAGCAAAGAACTTTTAGTATCACACGGATTTCATTCACGCCTGATGGAGCCTGTGTTGGAAAGCTTTGCTCTTACTGCTGATAAAGTTGTCTATCACAGAGGCAAAATACCGGTTGTATCAAACGTTAGCGGAGATTATTACTGCGGCGGGGAGTCAACCAGCTACTGGGTAAAGCACCTTAGAGGGACAGTGAGGTTTTTAGCAGGTATTGAGACACTGTATAGAGACGGTTACAGGGTGTTTGTGGAACTGGGCCCGGGAGCAGTGCTTCTTGGCATGGGCAAAAGGTGTGTTGATGACAAAGCAAATGCATGGCTCCCATCTCTGTTGTCAGCGACCACCGGCGTTAAGAGGACAGATCAAAATGACTGGAGACAGATACTAAAAACCCTTGGCGGACTCTACGTCTGCGGCATGGACATTAACTGGAGAGAGTTTAACGCTCCATATGGCTATAAAAAAGTTGCAGCGCTGCCAAACTATCCATTTGTACGCAAACGATATTGGATTGATATTAAACCAAGAGCATTTATGCCGGATGCTTCACATTCGCTTTTAGGCGTAAGGCGTC
>JADFYB010000097.1 GCA_015233245.1 Nitrospirota bacterium
AGTCATATCTTGGCACCTTACTTGACTCAATGAAGAGAGTTTACAATGCCGCTGCTGCCACAGAAAGTATTACTAAACTGATGACAAGCATGGCAGAAAACACAGTTGATTTCATGAAAAAGACAAAAGGTGTATGGGATCATGACGGCTGGCAGAGCTACCTTAAAGACATTCAGAAAAAGGGCTTGGATTTAAATGACGAGACAACCAAGTACCTTGGTGGCGTGTTGGAGGCATCCAAGGAACTTTATGCGTTTCCACCAATTGCTAACAAGATGATGGCAAAGGCTACTAAGAAGTCAAAAGAAGCCTAAAGACACAGCGGTAGCAGTATAGGTTGCTTTTACAGTTAACGAGAGGGGCCGATAAAAAATGTGTGGTCGTTAAGCAGAGGAAGATTGATATTATGTTATCTATGAGGATAGTTAAAACAGCCGTGTGTTTTTTGCTGTTGTCGGCGCTTTTAGTAAGTTGTGGGTTTGTTTCAGACGGCCCCTCCGGTTGGGCTGTGAACAATATTAAGCTTCCTGTAGCTAAGGGCCCAGCCGCAAGCGGATATAAAGAGGGCTTAGCTTGTATTTATGCTGCATTTGGTTTGATTTCTATTGGGGATGCCTCAATAGAAAGCGCTACAAGACAGGGCGGCATAAAAGAAATATATACCATTGATACAACTGCGCAGAGCTTCTTTGGCGTTTACACCAGACAATGCACAGTTGTTGTAGGTAATTAGAACAGGGTATATATAGCGGATTAATGAAAAGGTTATGACGGCAATGGCAGGGTAGAGAGTGCTTGGGTAATGGGCAGTTTTTGTACGTCTTACCTACTCCGGTCTCTGTCATGCCTGATACCAAGCCGCATTCAATCGCCTAGTTTCGTTTGCATTGGCTAAAGCGCTTGCTATATTTTGCTTACGGCGTGTCGCTTAGGATGGCTTTTTTGATACAGTCTGCAAAACGCTGTCTCAGTTCAGGGTCATTGATTACGGCGGTTATTTCCTCGATGTATTCTTTATCGCTTTCTTTTAAAACTTTTGGCAGGCTCTTTGGGTTCTCTTTTATTATAACTTCAGGTATGTCTCTGACCCTGAACTTTATTTCACTTATTTTGAAGTCCTGCAGCTTTGAAATCATCATCCCCCTGTAGAAATGCAGTTCTTTAAGCCAAAGTTCCGACGATACATCTACAGTAAGACGACCGCTTTGAAAAAACACTGGCCGTGTATTATCGTCAACAGTGCCTTTAAACACTGCGCCCCATTTGTTTTTTATTCTCTCTAAAGTAAAACCGTCCTGTATCCCAAGATCACTGCAAAGAGACTCCAACAAAGAGGCGGACGTTATCATTTAGTTATAATAGTTATATCGCTTTTGTAACAAATCCGGAACGTAAACACCTTGTACACACTACCACTCTTCTGGGGCCTTTGCTGGTTATAGCTTTTACTTTCTGAAGGTTAGGTTTAAACCATCTCTTGGTTCTGTTATTCGCATGACTGACGTTGTTCCCAACTGTTTTTGCCTTACCACAAACTGTGCAGGTTGCCAACTTTACATCCTCCTTAATTATTTCTTCACTCTTTTTTTATATCTTTTACTCTAATACAATAAGGCGTATTGTAACATAGAAAGTATATATAAATGCAAGTGCCGAATTTTTTGTGTTTAATGTGTATGAAGTAAATGTAATTTCACTAAACAGTTGTTTAATAGACAGTATAAGAGAAATACTTGGATTCGTAAGTATTACCGCTTGTATCATAAATTATTTCAAAATAATAGTAGGTTCCTGTTTCAGCCGCATATGGAACATAGATATCCAGATTGCTTGCAGAAAATGTCTGTCCTGATAATATAGTTTGTCCACTGGTTTGAGTCAGCCAAGTGCCGCTTGGTGTGTAAATATAAGCATACATAAAATAGGTAGTGCTTGTATTATTGGTAATGGTTGAGGAAAACGGCCCAAGATTACCCCCACGAGATACTGTTGTTGTCGTTGGTGATGTAATCGCATGCGTGAGTGATGATGCGGATGACGATAGTGAACCGGTATAAATATATCCTGGATAAACTCCAGCAGCGAGTTTATTCCCGTCTGACGATGAGGTTATTGCTCGCCAATTTCTGCTACCAGCACTCGTTTGAGCAGTCCATGTAGCACCTGAATCTGTCGATGTATAGATATACCCACCATAAACTGAAGCAGCGAGTTTGGAGCCATCTGATGAGGACGCTATTCCATACCAATATCCACTGCCAGCACCTGTTTGCTCAGTCCATGTAACACCTGAATCTGTCGATGTATAGATATAACCATAATAGGCTCCCGCAGCAAGTTTTGTCCCATCTGATGACGATGCTATTACTTGCCAGTTTCTTTTACCGGCAGCTGTTCTTTGAGTCCAGGTAACGCCAGAATCTGTTGAGGTATAAATATAATCACCTGAAATATTAAAATCCTGAAAAACCACAGCAGCGAGTTTGGAGCCATCTGATGAGGACGCTATTCCATACCAATATCTTCTGCCTGCGCTCGTTAGCACTGTCCATGTAACGCCTGAATCTGTTGAGGCGTATATAAACCCACCCTCACTATTAGAGTCCTCATAATTAGTCAAAGCAGTGAGTTTTGAACCATCTGATGAGGACACCATATTATACCAATATTTTCTACCTGCCCCAGTTTGAATAGTCCATGTAGAGCCGGAGTTTGTTGAGGTATAAATATACCCACCATAACCAATACCATAAATATCCGCAGCAGCGAGTTTTGAACCATCTGATGAGGACGCTATTGACCACCAACTTCCGCTACCGACGCTCGTTCTCTCTGTCCATGTAGAGCCAGAGTCTGCTGAGGTATAGATATACCCACTATTAGTAGATCCGGCAGCGAGTTTTGAACCATCTGATGAGGACGCTATTACTTGCCAATTTCTGCTGCCAGCACCTGTTTGAGCAGTCCAAGTCCATCCGGCATGGGATAGTGTCGGTAACAGCACTGTCAGCATTACAACCAATACCAACAAAAAGTTTAAAAACCTATTTGATTTAAAGACAACTGCCATATTCCGCCTCTTAAAAATCGTTATTGACGTTCATCACTTGTTTTAATATTTTACTTTAGGCAATCTACTTGCCTCAATTTCTTATCGCATCCATTCCGTGGAAAGTCCACTCAGCATCTCCTCAATACGCTCAACATCAGGGTTTATTTCTATCACGGTTTTTATCAAGGTTATATTTTATAATTTTTTGAAGAAAAAGGTAAAGCCGATTACCTTCCCTGTTTTTTCTCATTAAACAGGAAATCACCGCTTAAATTAAAACAAAGCGCCGTAAGGGCTATAGCAAGGCCCGGGAAAATTACCATCCACGGCTCAGAGAGCAGATACGCTCTGTTTTCGCTTATCATGTTGCCCCAGCTTGGAATCGGAGGCTGAGGCCCAAGCCCAAGAAAACTTAAAGACGCCTCAGTTAGAATGTAGCCACTGAATTTTAATCCAAACATAGCTATCGCTATGGGCAGACACTGAGGCAGCACATAAAAGGCAATGATACGCCCATTACTGGCGCCTATTGAGCGTGCCGCCTCTATGTATGGCATTTCCTTTATCTTTAACACCTGTCCCCTTACGAGCCTTGCAAAAGCCGCCCATCCCACTATTGATATAGCACCCATCACGGTAAATACACTTGGAGGCAGCAACACGGAAATTCCTATAGCTAATAAAAGAGATGGAAAAGAAAGCGTGAGGTCCACAACGCCCATTAAAACAGTATCCAGCACACCGCCAAAAAACCCTGAGACTAATCCCACAAAAAACCCTATTGATAATGCTACTGCGGCTGCGATAAATGAGACTCCAAGGGAAATCCTCCCTCCGTACAGTATGCGGCATAAGACATCACGTCCTAAGCTGTCTGTGCCACATGGATGCTTAAGTGTCGGGGACTCTTTTATACCCTCTAAATTTATCTTAACCGGATCATATGGAGTTAAAAATCCGGCCAATACCACGGCCAACACTATAACAGATAAAATCACTAAAGAAATTAATTTAACCGGCAGGCTCATTACACCCTGACCCTTGGATCTACAAACTGGTAAATAATATCCACCGCTGCATTTATAAAAACGAAAATGAAAGTGCCGGTTATTATGCAACCCATCACAACCGGATAGTCCCGTTTTAATATACCGTCAACCGTAAAGCGCCCAATGCCGTCCCAGCCAAAAATCGTCTCTGTTAAGACAGCTCCGTTTAGAAAACTTGCAAAATCAAGCCCTATCACAGTTATAACCGGTATTAGAGTGTTTTTAAGTATGTGAACAAAGTTAATTCTGAAAGCAGTTAACCCTTTTGCTTTTAACACCTTCACAAATGGCATATCCAGGGTTTCGATAACAGATGCACGTGTGATTCTGGAAATACTGGAAATCACAGGTAGCGACAAAGTTATGGCAGGGAGAATCAGGAATTTTAGCCCGCCAGTGCCAGAGGGTGGAAGGAGTTTTAACTTTAAACTCAAAACAAGCATTATTATTAAACCACTCCAAAACACCGGCATACTCATTCCGGTTAGAGAGAGTGTGGCAAGCAGTCTATCAACCATCCTGCCGTTGTTAAGGCCTGAGATGAACCCAAATAGGATTCCCAAAACTGTTGCCAAAAACACGGCAGAGGCAGCAAGAGCAAGCGTGTTTGGAAGTTTTTTCAGTATTTCATCTAGTACATCACGATTTGAATAGTAGGAGCGGCCAAGATTGCCCCTGAAAATAAGACTCACATACCCTGCATACTGTAGAATAATCGGCCTGTCAACTCCCAGAGACGCTCGTATCCGCTTTAAATCCTCTTGTTTTGCATGCTGACCAACCAGCCCTTCGGCTGGGTCACCGGGGAGCATGTTTATTAGCAAAAACGTAATAAGTGTTATCCCAAAAACCAACAAAACCACAACAGCCGCTTTTTTTATCATAAACCTAAACATATCCCAAACCCATCCTGAAAACAATTATACCATACTCGCTAAATCCGGCGTACTACTTCATTGAAGCCAGACTATTTCTCAACTTACTTTATTTTTTAAGGGTAGGCTAATATTTGGATATTAATGTGTAATGTGATTTCTGACCTAACACAATTTAATTAATATATACGCCCTATGCCGTCGACAAAGTCAAATCACAATCTTGAACTCAGCTCCACCATCTATGTTTCTAAAGGTAAGACTACCACCCATATTATTCTCAATGATGGTTTTGGAAATGTATAAACCTACCCCTGTACCATCCGTTGCTTTTGTAGTAAAATAATGTTCAAATATTCTATTAGCAACATCCTCTTCAATCCCACCACCATTATCACACAGAATAATTATAACTTTGCTATCTCTTTTCTTAAGTCTTATAAATATTCTCCCATAACCATTTTTGTCTGACAAACCTTTTTTAGCCATTATTAAGGCATCACGTGAGTTGTTGATTATATTTAAGATTACTTGTTTAAATTCGTTTGGGTAGCCAAAGATAAAATATGATTCAGATTCATCTTCAGCTTCAAGAGTAATTATAATATTATCCCTGCTAAACAAGTCTGAAAACATTTGCAAGATTTCATCTGCTGCCTTTCTTACTGAAAACTCCACTTTTGTCTTAGACGGTGTTAAAAAGTTTCTGAAGTTATCAAGCGTTTCTGACATAAAGCGGATAAAGTTCATGGACTTACTTACTGTATCATTTATAAACCCTCCTGTAAGCTCATCATGCCTGTATGCTTCTTTAATATCCTGAATTACTAAAGATAGACAATTCAGAGGCGTCCTCCATTGATGTGAAATGACACTTATCATCTCCCCCATAGCTGCCATCTTAGATTGCTGGATTAAGAATTGTTCCTGTTGCATTCTTTTATGTATTTCATTCATTATCATTTGTTCCAGCTTCTTATTAATTTCTAACAACTTGTTTTCATTATCCTTATTTTTAGCTCGCTTGCGGATTGTTGAAATACCAATAGATAAATCATTTGATAATTCCATCAATAAGGAAAGCTCTTCTTTATCAAAAGCATCTGCTTCAGTTGCATATATATTCAATGCCCCAATTACTTGTTCTTCTAAAATTAAAGGAATGGCGATTGATGATTTAAACCCTCGTTTTAATGCTTCTGCTTTCCATGGTTCATACTCTTTGTCTGTTAGAATATGCCTGCAGACAGAAGGTTTACCTGTTCTTACAGCAATGTCTGTGGGTCCTTGGGCTACTCCTGAGTCATCCCAAGCTATCTTAGTGTTTTCAACATAGCCCTCGTCATATCCGTAAGTGGCTACTGGACTCACAACTTTTTCATTATTTTGATTTATCCAGCAGAAACCAATCCAAACCATATGATATTTTGCTATATCAATGATTAACTTGCAGGTATCCTTTAGAAGGTTTAATTCATCGGTTTTATGTTGTAGTAGCCTGTTAAACTCAACAATAGCTTTTAATGCTCGCTTAGTCCTTTTAAGCTCCGCTTTTTCACTGCTAAGACTCTCTATTTGTTTATAGCTTAAGCTTAACGATGAAAGCAATTCGTTATATGTTATTCCGTTCATAGTGAGCTGCCCGTAGCGAAGGAGAATAAATATTTGGCCTCTTTCTGAAGTAACTTAAACAGAAAATGGCGGCGTATTATTGTTAGGATTAAAATAATCAAACCTGAAATGTCAGCATATACAACTACTGTACTGTACATACTTAACAACCTATCACTATATCAGTTCAATATAAGTCATAATTACCATACACACTTGCGCCATATAGATACTTATGTAACAAAATATTATCTTCTACTTTAACTCCACAAAATCATAACAAACACAGAACCATAAATTGTGTAATGCAGACTACAAAACAAAATCTTTCTCAAAAAATTTTGGGTTAAAATAATAATATTTCTTTTTAACATCCAAAATATACCCTTCATCTCTCCAATTTGCCAGAACTGATGTGACTGTCTCCCTAAACAAACCTGTCATATTAGCAATATCCTGATGGGTGAGTGGAACTTCTATCTTAATTACATTGGATGATTGTACTACGAATTTACTTGATAGTACATGAAACATTACTTTAATTCTCTGTTGTGCTTTGTTATAGGTTAATCTTTTAATAATATCATTCGCGTCTCTTACTTTTGAACATAATTCCGTCATTAAACATTTAGCAAATCTGGGTTCTGAATCAGTTAGTTGCCAAAAATCATTTTTTGACATCACTGCAACATTGGTATCCTCCAGTGCAATTACTGATGCGCTTGTTGTTTTGTTGTCGATCAGAGAGATTTCTCCTAAATGTTCAAAAGCGCCTCTTATTGCAATCGTTACATCTTTCCCTTCATCGTTTATAACATTTACCTTAACTTTGCCTTTCAAAATCATATATAGTTGTTTATTTTCAGTATCATACTGGATAAGCACTTCATCCTTCTTATACTTCTGAATCAGTATTTTTTTAGCAGTCTGTTCTATATCAGCAACGCTTAGATTGGATAAAAGTGGCACTTGTCTTAATAGACAGATAACATTGTCACTATTTCTTTGTTTTTTCATATTTTTAGATAGTCAATGCAAGCTTGAAATTTAGAAATACTATTGAGTTTAGATTGTTAAGTAGGAAACACAGCCGGTTCAAGTGTACAACAAAACAATTTTGCGGCAAGCAACAAATAACAGCTATCATAAATATATAAACCATAATATATTCCTCCCTTTAGGAACAAGGAATTGTAACAAATAGTTATATATTTATTTTGTAATCCAAATTACAAAATAAATGAATTTTATAATAATTAGACATTAGTTATAATCTTAACTCGAAAGAATTTTATAAGGGCGAGTTGGGATGTTATATTCAAAACCTAACAGAAAAAGCAGCTGGTTTCTATAACATAAAGGGAGTTAACTATTTTTAACATTAAAAACTTTATCAAATATTTTTTTAAGCGAATCCTGAAACTCCCCGTCAATATCAGATACGTCTTTTATTATTTTGCTGCATCTGTCTATAAAAATGTCTTTAAGTTCATCATTACCCTTTATACATTCCAGCGCACCTTCATACATACTTTCCATGGTTGAATAGAAAGAGTCATCTATCTCCCCAAATTCAGATGTAAACATAACCCCCATTTCAACATAAAACAGCATTATATCGGCAACACTTTTAGTTGATATCGCTATTTTCTTGAAATCTTCTATTGCGTTTATTGCAACAGAATATCTTCCTTTGGGATAACCTCAAGAAGGGAAAAATTCCTTTTTTATTATTGCTTTATATTTAACTAAAATATTCCTATCATCTTGTCTATTTCTCATTTAAATATTCTCCTAAATATCCAAATGCTCTCAAAGCGATAAGTGCATACTTTTAAGCCATTTAAGGTTACTTAATTTACATCGCTCTATTTTAACCCAGTTAGGAGCTTTAACATCTCCTCTATGCGTAAGACACGTACACTTCAAAAAAACTCAAAGACGTTCAATCCCAACACTAACAATAATGCTCTATTGACTAAATCCCAAGCTAATATAAAGTGTATCATTAGTTTATTAAAAATATCTATATGGCTGACTACGTTTAAAAATATTTTTTTAGATTAACCACCCACACGTTATAAAGGATAAGTCTAAAGTTAAACTTTTGTCTTAATGTTAACATCAAAAACTAAACCTATTTCAACCTCCCTGTGTCTAATGTGTTGGTGGTGTTAGTAAGTAGAGGAAAGTGTTTTGCAAATAAGTTTTTTGTTGTATTTCAAGTTTGAAACAGTGACAAGGGGGTTAAAATCATGAAATGTAATGTCCTAATAGTAGAGGATGAATATATAATAGCATACGATTTAAAAATGAGTCTAATGTCATTAGGTTATGCAGTGGTGGGTGTGGCAAGTAACGCACATGATGCTGTCACTTTTGTAAAAACTACCTCGGTAGATATAGTGTTAATGGATGTAATACTTTCTGGTGAGTTTAGCGGGTTGGATGCAGCAAGAGAAATCTATCATAAATATAAAATCCCCGTGGTTTATGTAACAGGATGCTCAGGCAATGATATATTCAGAAGCACAATAGAAACTGAACCATTTGGTTATCTCATTAAACCATATACTGAAAAGGAACTCTGTGCATCTATAGAAATTGCAAAAAATAATAATGAGAAGATATAGTATCTTGTGAAAACCATCAATTTCATTAAAGATTAACCCTTAGAATTTGTGTTAGTATATACATACTTTTGTTTTGTAGCTTATTTACTAAGATATTCAAAAGGAGTGGGTTATGAAAAGGTTATTCTTCGTTTTGTTTATACTGTTTATTATAGCTTTAAGCGGATGCGGCGGAGGCCCCATAGCAGCAGGGTCAATAACAACGACAACAACTACATCCGTGACACCTTCTGCGGATAACTATACATGGACAGCTCAAACAAGTGCCGGCAGCAGGAACTGGAACTCAATAGCATCATCATCGGACGGAACCTCACTCGCCGCTTCAGTTTATGGCGGATATATTTATACGTCAACAAATTCCGGTTCAACATGGAGTGTAAAAAGTGCTGCCGGAAGTAGAAGTTGGTACTCAATAGCGTCATCATCTGACGGAACAAAACTTGCCGCTGCTGTTTATGTCGGATATATCTATACCTCGGCAGATTCTGGTTCCACATGGACAGCTCAAACAAGTGCCGGCAGCAGAAGCTGGTACTCAATAGCGTCATCATCGGACGGAACAAAACTTGCTGCTGTGGATTATGGCGGATATATCTATACATCGGCAGATTCTGGTTCCACGTGGACAGCTCAAACAAGTGCCGGCAGCAGAAGCTGGTACTCAATAGCGTCATCATCGGACGGAACAAAACTTGCTGCTGTGGATTATGGCGGATATATTTACGCCTCAACAAATTCCGGCTCCTCATGGACGGCACAAACCTCCGCCGGTATTGAAAACTGGAAATCAATAACGTCATCATCGGATGCAACAGTACTTGTCGCTGCTGTTTATAGCGGATATATTTATATCTCGACAAATTCCGGCTCTACATGGACAGCACAAACAAACGTTGGCACTGGAAATTGGCATTCTATAGCAACATCACCAGATGGAACAGCGTTCGCTGCGACAGTCTATGGCGGATATATTTATACATCAAAAGATTCAGGTTCTACATGGATAACTCAAACAAATGCCGGCAGCAGAAACTGGTACTCAATCGTGTTATCATCATACGGAACAAAATTCGCTGCTGTTGATTACGGCGGATATATTTATACCGGTACTTCAAACTATTAGCAAGCTGCACGGTATGAGATACTAACACGCCCAAAAAGCTTTCTAAACAACGATGTTTTAATTATAGATAAAACTAAACCTTTCTATGCTCTACTGTGTCTAAAGCTTAAGATGTAAAGTTACAATGTCCCCAGTCAGGGGTCAAAACAACTACTGGAGGTAATATGAAAAGGAAAGTAATCAGTATTTTGGTAATGTTGTATTTTGTA
>JADFYB010000008.1:0-13321 GCA_015233245.1 Nitrospirota bacterium
ATCTATCTATCTATCTATCTATCTATCTATCTATCTATCTATCTATCTATCTATCGGCTGCGAAAATCTGTCTCAAGAAGTAAAACACTCCTTAACAACTATTCTGTAAAAAACCACGCTGTAAAAAAAGAAAAACCAGTTCAGCACAAAGCTTTGCCACTTTTGGATGATGGTGGGCTATTGTCTTTTTCAACCTACGGCAACACATTCTTTAATTCAAATACAAAAACAAAATAAGGGAGGCATGTCATGAAAAGTTTTATTGGGAAAAAGTCGTTTAAGTATGGTGCATTAGTGGTTTTATTGGTTTTAGTTTTGGCGGTGGTTGCATATGCTGCCACGGTTCCATATACCTTTACATCCGGTACAACAGCAAAGTCCAGTGAAGTAAACAGCAATTTTACCTATCTTGCTAGCAGAAGTTGGGAACTAAGCGGGAGTAATTTGTATTACAGCAGCGGGAGTGTTGGGATTGGGGAATCAAGTCCAAATGGACTACTACAAGTTGGCGGTACCTCAAGCGGTTCAATGGGAAAGATTTATCTTGGTAATACACAAGGTGGTTATGGTGCTGTTGGATTTATATCAGGAAATTACAATTGGTTTCAGATCAAAAATTTTGTATACGGTGCTAATATTGAAATGATAACTAACCATGGGCACTGGGTTTGGTTGGACAGTGATGGGAATGAGTTCATGAGATTACAGAATTATGATTCTGGAACTAGAGGTTATCTTGGTATAGGGACACCAACGCCATCCTACCCTCTCCACATGGCAAGCGGCGCCTACGTAACAACCGGTGGAGTTTGGACAAATGCCTCAAGCAGAGCGTATAAGGAGCACATAAAAGAGTTATCATCTGAAAAAGCACTGGAGGCTTTTGAGCAACTTAAGCCTGTGACTTTTAATTATAAAACAGATAAATCAGACAAGCACATTGGCTTTATTGCTGAAGATGTACCTGAGATTGTTGCAACCAAAGACAGAAAGGGTCTAAGTTCAATGGATGTTGTAGCCCTGCTTACAAAGGTTGTTCAGGAACAGCAAAAAACAATAGCATCATTATCAGAAAAGGTGGAGAGGCTTGAAAATAAAAGTGAGACAAAATAGCTGTTAACCATAAATCAGGAGAAATCTTATGAATATAATGAAAAAAAGTATAATACTACAGTTGTTGTTTTTGATTTTACTGCCCTCAATTGTAGTTGCAGCCAGTAGTTTATGGGACAGCTTAGTGTGGGACACAGATTCATGGGATACGTCCGATAACTCAACAGCAACTACAACCACAACATCGAGAATCTCAACAACGACAACAACGGTAAATGTTGACAACATAACGTCATCTGCTCATTCAAGAGTCATTTACTCTCTGCCATATTTCCATACCGACTCAAGCGCAGTTACCTACTGCATGTTATCTAATGAGTCATCTGATAACACAAGTGCTGTAACATTTGCAGTGAAAGCTAATTCCTCTGGAACCCCAACGGGAACAGTAAATACATTTTCGTCAACACCACTTTACTCAAAAATGACAAAAATGATAACGTTTAGCGGTTATTCTGTGATGTTTGGAAACAGTACGATAGATTTAACCTCGGAACTGAGCAGCGGTGCTTATTCTTATGGCGCTGTGTTGTCAATCTATTCAACCGGAACTGCGTTAAACTGCACCAATGTAACAGTAAGCTGTTTTCAGGGAACAACTAACCCAAAACGCAATTTAGCCGGTTATGTTTGTCAGGATAATAGTACGGCGGGCTCAGGCGGCAAGAGTATTGTAGTTGGATACTAAATTTATTGCCTTTGCAGTTGGTAATAAAAAACTGGATTCCTGCCTTCGCAGGAATGACAGAAAAAAAAAAGGAATGACAGAAATATAAAAAACGGAGGAAAATAAAATGAAAAAACTTACAGCGATATTGTTAACAATTATTTTGGCATTAGCGGTAACGGTTGTTTTTAGTGAGGCAGCAAGCACAATCTATTATTACATGCCGTATATGCAAAGTAATGCTGCCGGCGTAACCTATTGTATCGTATCAAATATGTCATCTGAAACACTGAATACAACTTTTACAGTGGGTTCAAACACAACAGGTGTAACAACAGGTACGGCAAATAGTTTATCAACAATCGCCACAAACACAACTAAGCAGATGACTTTTTATCAGCAGGCAGTTACTTTTGGCTCAACAACAGCCACAATAGCATCAGATGTACCAGATGCAAATTCGACATCATACGCAGGCACACTGACTTTTACAGCCACGTCAGAGTTTGGCACTACCGGTACAAAAGCAACATGCTTAAGCGTTGTAATGGCATGTTTTCAGGGAACTACCAATCCAAAACGCAATTTGATAGGCTATGCCTGTAAAGACAACGGCACAGACGGCCCAGGCGGAAATAATAACGTAATCGGGTATTAATTTCTTAGTTCTTTGGCATCGTTAAAAGTAGGGGTGAATAATTATTCGCCCCTACAAAGTACACCTGCGTCATTTTCTCCATGCCGCCTTATCATGCTTCTGAATGCTGCCTGACATTAAGCATAAAGCCCAACTCAAAAATAACCGATAAGTAAGTAAAAGTTATACATTGTGCCAAGGAGGTGCTACAATGGAATATACAGTTGAATATGTGCCAACAATGCCTGATATGAGGGATGCAGTCTCCAGTGAAAGTAACAACAGGTCATTCAGAAGGGCAAAGAAGCCGTTAAAGAAAATATGGAAAAAAGAAGAGCCTGTGGAGAGAAAATCTGATGGGCATAACATAGACATTCTTGTTTGATTTATGAAGTACAGACTGTGTGGTACTAAACATTAATCAACAAGAAATCCAGGAGATTATCTTCAAGGACAAGACGGAAACCTATATGAAAGTCCTTGAAGTCCGGGGCGTTAAGACTTCTGTAGCTACTACGTGCAAATTTTGGGAAAGTACGCCAACTCCCTCCACGCATAACACGATTGCAACTACCTCTTATACATATAGGACGATTAACAGAGTGTTTGCTGTAAGCATTTTCGTCATATACATCCTCTATCCACTCCCATACATTACCGCTCATATCGTATATCCCCAAACCGTTAGGCTTCTTCTGTCCGACCGGATGCGGCATCATTTCTGAGTTACCATCATGCCAGGCATATTCTCCTAAATTTTCTTCATCGTTAGTTCCTGCCCAATTCTCATCCTTTCCGCCACTTCGACAGGCATATTCCCACTCTGCCTCAGTCGGTAAACGATGTTTCTTTTGTGTTTGTGCATTTAATCTGCTTATAAAATCCCTAACATCATACCAACTTACCTCTTCAACAGGATAATTCAATCCATGCGTCAACGATGGGTTATTCTCCATTACTTTTACCCATTCCTTCTGAGTTACGGGATACTTACCAATATAGAAATCATCCAGGCAAACCTTATGAACTGGCCTTTCCTCAACCTCTCCTTCACCAAACACATCTCCCATATGATAGCATCCGCCCTTTACAAACACAAATTCCATATCGGTTACAGGGCATATATAATCCTTTTGAGTAGTCACAAAGTGATTATACACTAATATGTATAAATTTTAGTAATTGTTCATATTTTATAAGTTCATTCATCCATTTCTCTCAATTTCTCTAATAACCTCACTCACATGGTCGTATAATGCCTGAACCTTATTAATTGTGTCATTACGATCAAGCGTTCCATCCAAAATATCATATTCTGTATATCTGAATTGAACAGCATAAGGGTTGAAATAAACATAATCTTCCATGCCCTCAACATTACAGTTCATAGACTTTAGGATTATAATAAGCTCTTCTATATCGTGAATATGTGGATATGTACCATTTAGTGCCGATATCCATGCTTTCAGAGTCTTCTCTACTGATTGTTGGGCATGAAAGCCAAAGATATTTTCTGCAAAAACATTCGGATCAAGCATCCCCTTAAGTGCATTCAGGTCATAAGATGCCAGAGAAAGCATACTTTTTGCGTGGTCAAAATCGTTCATAAAGTACTCTCCCTTTCTTCAACGCCTGATGAATAATATGGTTTCTTGCAGTTTGCCATTTATTCACTTCATCTGTACTATAAACAAGAATATCCTTAGCTATTCTGAATTTTCCAAGGAGCTTCCATAACATCATCATCTCCTCTTTTCTGCTCCTGTCAGGACCAAAAGGCAGCTCCTCAACTATCAGAAAATCAAGGTCTGAATTTGGTCCGGCATTGCCGGTAGCATAAGAACCAAACAGGATAACTTTCACAGGATTTACAGCATCTACAATTTCCCTTGTTATTTCTTTTAACATCTCATCTGTAAGGATACTCATGATTCAACCTCGTCTCCAAAGGCTTTTACCGCATCAACAGAATAAATCACTTATTACATTTTAGCATTTAAAACAAATCTATTCAATACTTGTTTATTTCAATCGTTATCTTGACTCAACTACAATTAAAGCGTTAATTTAAACTATGGAGGGAGTGGAAATCCTTGACGTATCTGGTGACATCGGGTTAAGGGTGACTGCCGCCACAAAGGAGGAGTTATTTGTGAAAGCAGCATGTGCTTTGTTTTCACTCATCACGGATTTTGAGGCGATTGAGCCGCTTGAAAGCAGGGAGATTGCGCTTTCTGCCGATTCCTCAGATGACCTCATGGTTGCATGGCTTAATGAACTGATATATAATTTTGACGCTTTCGGATTTCTCTGTACAGATGTAACTATAAACAAGTTGTCCCCAAAACATATCAAGGCTACCGTAAAAGGAGAGACGTTTGATGAGGAAAAACACAAAAGAGGATTTCTCATAAAAGCTGCCACTTATCATAATCTTAAACTTGTGTGTGAGCCGTCTTTTTCCTCTTTGGAGATAATTCTGGATATATAGCCATCGGAAAGTGTGGAGGGAAAAAATTATGACAGAAAAACTGATACGAAAAGATGAAAACACGATAGAGGTTCCGATAGGTTACAAGGCCGGAATGCGTGTGCCGGGGTTAATTTATCTGAATGCACAGCTTGAAAAATTCCTTGAGCCACAGGCTGTCGCTCAGGTAGCCAATGTATCAACACTGCCTGGCATTGTTGGATACTCTCTTGCCATGCCGGATATTCACACAGGTTACGGATTTCCGATTGGCGGTGTTGCGGCGTTTGATTTAAACGAGGGGATAATCTCACCCGGTGGAGTTGGTTATGACATAAACTGCGGAGTCAGGCTACTTAGAAGCAACCTAACTAAGCAGGAGGTGCTCCCACACATAAAAGACCTTGTTGCCGCAATATATGCAAATGTCCCCTCAGGGGTTGGCTCAAAGGGTAAGATTAAACTAACTCCGGACGAGCAGAAAAATGTTGTCTTAAAGGGAGCTCTATGGGCACTGGAGCAGGGTATGGGCAGTGACTCGGATTTGGAAAAAACCGAGTCAGAGGGTATGATGACAGGCGTGGATGAGACCTCAATAAGTGAAAAAGCCTATGAACGAGGCAGAAATCAGATGGGAACTCTGGGCTCTGGGAATCACTTTATAGAAATTCAATATGTCAGTGAAATATTTAACGAAAAAGCCGCTCAGGCATTTGGGCTTTTTGAGGGTCAGGTCACAGTTATGATTCACACTGGCTCCCGGGGGCTGGGGCATCAGGTGTGTACTGACTTTTTGCCGATTATGGAACGCGCCTCTAAAAAGTACGGGATTGAACTTTACGACAGAGAGTTAGCCTGTGCTCCATTTCATTCACAGGAGGCAGAAAGATATTTTTCAGCTATGAAAGGGGCTGCCAACTACGCATGGGCGAATCGCCAGAGCATTATGCACCTTGTGTCGGAGTCTTTTATTGCAGCTCTGAGAGGCTCTCCTTCAAGCATTGGGCTATCTTTGGTCTATGACGTTGCCCATAACATTGCAAAGGAGGAAACCCATCGGGTTGGAAAGCGTGATGTCAGATTGATAGTGCACAGAAAGGGGGCAACCAGGGCGTTTCCGGCGGGACATCCGGAACTTCCCGATATTTATAGAGCCGTAGGACAGCCGGTTCTAATTCCAGGCGACATGGGGCGTGCCTCGTTTATACTTATCGGCACACAAGACGCTATGGCCGAGACCTATGGTTCAACTTGCCACGGAGCGGGCAGACTGCTTTCCCGCCACGGGGCAATAAAGGCAGCCAAGGGCAGGCAGATATGGAAAGAACTGCTTGATGCCGGCGTTACGGTTACAAGTGCTGGCAGGGGCACACTTGCCGAAGAAATGCCGGAGGCTTATAAGAATATTAATAATGTTATCAGCGTTGTTGACAGTGCCCGTATTTCTCAAAAAGTGGCTATGCTTAAACCGATTGGCGTCGTAAAAGGATAACCAGAATGCAAAGTATGTTGAAAATTGGAAAAATTAACTTTGCCAATCTGTTTCCGATTTTTCATTGTCTTGAAAATGACATACACCTAAACAAAACCGAATCGTATGAGATAATCTCAGGCGTACCTTCATATCTTAACTCACTAATCAGAGAGGGGAAAATTGATGTCAGCCCGTCATCTTCAATTGAGTACCTACGGCACGCGGAACTTTATGATCTCATTAAAGGACACTCAGTAAGCTCCTTTGGCGCAATAGAGAGTATTTTACTTTTTAGTGCAGACGATATCCGTAACCTTGGCGGTAAAACGGTTTTGGTCTCTGTTCAATCGGAAACGTCAGTAGCGCTACTTAAAGTTATTCTTTCGGAATTTTACGGAATAACCGTCAACATGGAACCCTCTGACGCTAAACTTGCCGAAGGACTCGGCACCCACCCTGCCTACTTGCTAATCGGTGATAACGCTCTCATTGAAAACCGCAGAAGTGTTAGAATTAATAAGAAAATTTATATTTATGATCTCGGTCAACTTTGGTATGAGCACACGGGATTACCCTTTGTATTTGCACTTTGGATAGCAAGAAAGGACTGCAACCGGAAATTACTTTCAGAGTTTGAATTTTCCCTTAAACGTGCAAAAAAACAAGCCCTGAGCACCCTCTCAGAAATAGCATTAGCCTCCCCCTACCCTGCTGAAATACTCTCTAAAGAAATGCTCGTTTCATACTGGGAAAATATCTCCTATGACCTCACCGAGAAACACATGCAAGGACTAAAACTATTTGAAAGTTATATTATTAAATATGAGGCAATCTGAAAGAGATTAATTCGCAGATGACGCAGATGTGGGGTGTCTCCACCGCATCGCTTTAGTACATGTTTTTAATTTTGACTTAGTTTGTAACTTAGTTTATAATTCAAGGATGAAAGTGAATATTCATGAGGCGGCAGCTCATTTATCAAAGCTTATAAACAGGGTGAGCAGTGGTGAGGAAATAATAATAGCCAGAGCAGGTACACCTGTTGCAAGGCTTGTACCGATTCCCAACCGGCTTACAAATAGAATTCCTGATACGGCTAAAGGTAAAATTACTGTTCATGAAGATTTCATCGCTCCATTACCAGACGACATAATTGATTCCTTCTATAAATGAGAGCTTTACTGGATACGCACACTTTTCTGTGGTGGATAACCGACAGTTCTTTGCTATCAGACATTGCTGTGCAAGTTATTAGTGATGCAAGAACTGAGCTGTACCTTAGCTCTGTCAGCGTGTTGGAGATGGTAATAAAGGCGCAAATTGGAAAGTTGACTTTACCCGATACTCCAGAGATATTCATAACAAGTCAAATGGTTATAAATTCTATACAGTGCATGCCAATGAATATGAACCATGCCTTTGCTGTACATACCTTACCTATGCACCACAGGGACCCATTTGACAGACTGCTTGTTGCTCAGGCGCAATCTGAGGAATTACCTATTATTACGAATGACCAATTTATTAAGCAATATGGTGTTACTATTATTTGGTAAATCATAAGTGACAGTCTCATACGACAGCTTTTTTTCTTGACAATTTTTTTCATTCTATGCTTTACTTAGCCATCGCAACAGTTATTTCGTAAGTGTAGAAATGGCTTAGGGTTTGTTTACGGGAGGGCTGTAATGGTTCAGTTTGTCAATAACAAAACATCACTACTTGCCAACTCCACAAGCTTCATAGCAATCGTCTTTGTGTTTATAATAGCAGCCGGACTGAACGCTCCAACCGTTACCTATGCCGCTGAGCCGCCCTCTGAGCCAATTCTCCGTATTAATACCGAAATGCACACAGCAGGAATATTCGGAATCGGAGTTGATGCAGAAAACAAATATCTTGTAACCGGCTCAGGTGACAAAACGGTAAAAGTGTGGGACATTCGTGACTTTAGTTCAGTAAAACTTATACAAACCCTCAGAGTACCTATTGGTGAGGACAGAGAAGGGAAAATATTTGCGGTTGCAATATCTCCCGATGGTAAAACTATAGCTTGTGGCGGTTATACAGGATACGATTGGGATAAATCTCATTCTATTTATATATTTGACAGACAGACTGGAAAACTAAAACAACATATAACAGATCTGCCTGATATTATATATTATCTCGTATATTCTAAAGATGGCAGGTTTCTTGCTGCTACACTAAGACACAATGGCATACGGATATATAAAGCTAATGATTATTCACTGG
Organism: Nitrospirota bacterium; assembly: GCA_015233245.1. Taxonomy (GTDB): domain Bacteria; phylum Nitrospirota; class Thermodesulfovibrionia; order Thermodesulfovibrionales; family Magnetobacteriaceae; genus Magnetomonas. Next base: position 8,618 of record JADFYB010000008.1, read on the forward strand.
CAGCCTCTGACAGTGATTATGGAGATAGAAGTCTATGCGCTGATTTTGACAAAAATGGCAGGCTCGTTACATCATCTTATGATGGTAATATACGGCTTTATGACAATACTTTCAAGCTCATATCAAAGGAAAAAACAAAAAGCGGTACGCAATCTCGTTCAGTTAGTTTCTCGCCTGATGGCTCTAAGATAGCAGTTGGATTTGACGAAACAGATAAGGTGGATATTCTTTCAGGCAGAGACCTTTCTTATAAATACTCTCCTGATACAACGGGTTTAGATGCCTTTTCTTATAATGTTTCCTTCTCCTGTGATGGTAAATACCTATATGCCGGTTATAGAAAGCCCGAAGGCAACCGGCAAATAAATATTAGAAAATGGCCAAATGAAGAGAAAGGTACATACAAAGACATAATAAATGTTGCAGGCAATACTATTAACCAAATTTTACCACTTAACAACGGCGGTATTGTTTTGTGCTCTCACGATCCTTCATTTGTCATACTTGATAAAAATGATGGAAAAGTTGTTTGTAAAACAGGTTATAATGCTGATTACAGAGGAAACAGAGAGGGGTTTCAAATTTCAAAAGATGCTAAAACCATCAGGTTCTGGTATGAAAACAAAGGTAAGTTTCCTAAATTGTTTTCTCTGACAGAAAGAGAATTGTCAGATGTTTCAAATTTAAAAGAAGGCCTCCTTAAACCGATTTTAAAATCTGAGAGATTAAACATTACAAACTGGCATAATAATATTGATCCAGAATTAAATGGTACAGCCTTGAAACTTGAGAAGTACGAAACATCAAGAAGCCTTGCGATATTTCCTGACAGCAGCAGTTTTTTGCTTGGTGCAGACAGGTATTTAAGGCTTTTTGACAGTTATGGGAGGGAAAACTGGAGTATTGTAGCACCTGGTGCAACGTGGGACGTAAACGTATCTCAAAATGGGAAAATAGCTGTAGCGGCTTATGCAGATGGGACTATTCGATGGTACAGGGTAAGTGACGGTAAGGAGCTTTTGGCGTTTTTCCCGCATAATGACAAAAAGAGATGGGTACTATGGACGCCAAAAGGATATTACGATGCCTCGGTAGGCGGTGATGATTTAGTTGGTTGGCATTTAAACAGAGGTAAAGACAAAGAGGCGGATTTCTTCCCCGCTTCAAAATTCCGCTCTACTTATTACAGACCCGATATTGTCTCAAAAGTACTCGATACTCTTGACGAGGATGAGGCAGTAAGACAAGCAAATGAACAAGCTAACAGAAAAACGCAAACCGTAACAATTACTGAAAAGCTGCCCCCTGTTGTTAGAATACTTTCACCATCATCAGGAGCTGAAGTAGCGAATACGTCGCTGACGGTAAGGTATGAACTCCGCACACAGGATGATGCTCCGGTTACAGCTATAAAGGTTTTAGTAAACGGAGAAAGACAAGGCTCTGAAAAAGGCATCACGGTAAAACCAAACGAAGGTACCTCTAACGAGGTAAAGGTAACAATCCCTGGCAAAGATAGTGAAATTGCAATAATAGCAGAAAACAGAAACTCAGCCAGCGAACCGGCAATCGTGTTTGTAAGATGGTGCGGGGCTGTTAAAAAAGACGATGAGTTTGTGATAAAGCCTAAACTTTATATCCTTGCCATCGGGGTGAACAGATACAAAGACAAGGAGTTGAGATTAGCATATTCGTCAAAGGATGCAACAGACTTTGCTGGGGTCATGAAAACACAAAAAGGCAAACTCTATCGTGATGTTGAGATAAAGGTTATAACTGATGAAAATGCTTCGAAGGTAAACGTATTGGATGGGCTGGATTGGATTCAAAAACAGGTGACAAGTAAAGACATAGCTATGGTACTGCTTTCCGGGCACGGTGTAAACGACTCAAACGGAGTATATTATTATCTGCCTGCCGATGTGGACACAGAGAGGTTAAAAAGCACAGCGGTGCCATTTTCAGAAGTAAAAAGCACAGTGAGCGCTCTTGCTGGTAAGACGCTATTTTTTATAGACACCTGCCACTCAGGAAATGTGATGGGAGGGCGTAAGGGGTTAGATGATATAAACGGAGTAATAAACGAATTAACGAGCGCTGAAAACGGCGCAATTGTCTTTGCAGCCTCAACAGGCAGGCAGTATTCATTGGAGGACCCATCATGGGGTAACGGAGCTTTCACTAAGGCGGTGGTTGAGGGCCTGGCTGGCAAAGCTGACATGAAAGGCAGCGGCAGGATAACCGTTAACATGCTTGATTTATATATATCCGAACGTGTTAAGGAACTAACAAAAGGTAAACAAACGCCAACAACGACTAAACCCGCTACCGTACCTGATTTCCCAATAGCGGTTGTGAAGTAGGCGACATGGCAGTTTAAGGAGGTCTAACAAAAAATGACTTTACGTAAGGAACACTGGGAAAACATCTACAAATGCAAGCAGCCTAATGAAGTAGGTTGGTACGAGGCGCACCCTGAGATGTCACTCCGATTGGTTAAATCAACTGGGGTTGGAATTGACGGCAGCATTGTTGACGTAGGTGGCGGTGCATCAAGTCTCTCTGATGTGCTTATCAAAGATGGATACCCAAAAATCACTGTGCTTGATATTTCAGCTGCTGCTCTACAAAGAGCAAAAGAACGGCTCGGAGAACTTAGCAATCGAGTTAAGTGGCTTGAAGGAGATATAACTGAGGCCAAACTCCCTGACAATTACGATATCTGGCACGATCGGGCAGTGTTTCACTTTCTTACCAATGCCGATGACCGCAGAAAATATGTTGATACTTTAAGAGAATCCCTTAACACGGGCGGATACGCCATCATTGGAACTTTTTCTATAGATGGGCCAGTGAAGTGCAGCGGTCTGGATGTGGTAAGATACAGCCCTGAGACACTTCATCGTGAGTTGGGAGATGATTTTAAATTGCTGGAATCAATAAATGTTGAACATGTTACTCCGTCAAAATTTGTGCAAAAGTTTATATTCTGACTTTTTAAAAGAGTGTCGGGCACACCAACCAGAAAATGAATAATACCTAAAAATTTTATAAATCCCTTAAGATGACATTACTTTTAAGGGATTTTTTTCCGCAGATGAACGCAGATTTTCACAGATTTACATCTGCGTTCATCTGCGTTATCTGCGGATTAATATTTTTTAAGAGTTCCTTACTTTTAGTTCTACTGTTTATTTGAAATCGTAACGTATATAAAGGAACCACCGCGGTTAATCAAAAGCAGTAAATCGTCATCCTTTTTCAGGCCGCTTAAGACATGCTCATAGTCCTTCATACTGTTTATGCGTTTTCTGTTTATCTCCTGAATGACATCCCCTTGTTTAAGAACAGAGGCTGCAGGGCTTTCATCGGTTACATTTGTAACAATAACACCGGTGACTTTTGCCGGTATATTGAATCTCTCCTTAATCGTCTGGGTTAACTCCTGAATGCTTACCCCTTTTAGTTTATTCTGTCTGGACTCCTCCTGAGACACCGATTGCTCAGCCTGTTTTTCATCCGGCAGCTCACCAATTGTCAACTTTATAGTCATCTCCTTATTGTCACGCACAACCACAAGGGAGACTGATGTACCGGGTTTGGTGGCTGCTACCATATTTCTCAGTTCTCTCGTTGATTCAGCATCTTTACCTTCAAAGAAGATTATCACGTCTCCACGCTTAAGACCTGCCTTGTCAGCCGGACCGCCATCCATCACATCGGCTACCAGAACCCCCTTCTGAGCTTTCGTACCAAATGATTTGGCAAGCTCCGGAGTCAGTGGTTGTATGTTTACCCCTAACCAACCTCTGACTACTTTTCCGTTTTTCATGAGGCTTTCCATAACCGATTTGACCATGTTTGACGGTATGGCAAAACCTATTCCCTGATAACCGCCGGTTGTTGAAAATATCGCCGTATTAACACCCACAAGCTCGGCATGGCTGTTAACCAAAGCTCCACCGGAGTTGCCGGGATTAATTGCCGCATCTATCTGGATAAAATCCTCGTAATCGGCTATTCCAACATCCGACCTGCCCACAGCACTGACTATCCCCATTGTAACAGTCTGGCTGAGACCATAAGGATTACCTATAGCCAACACCACATCGCCTACTCGGAGTTTTTCGGAGTCAGCCATTTTAAGTATCGGCAAATTTTTAGCTTCTATTTTAATAACGGCAAGATCGGTTTTAGGGTCTGTCCCTATCACCTTGCCCTTATACTCGGTCTTGTCTGAAAGCTTCACCATTATCTCATCAACATCTCTGACCACATGGCTATTGGTAAGAATGTAACCGTCCTCCCGCACTATCACCCCTGAGCCGAGTGCTTTGGATTCAAACTTTTTGTTAGGATGAGAATGAGGGGATTCGTCCCCAAAAAACCTCTTAAACATGGGATCATCAAAGAAGTTCCCAAAGGAGTTTTGTACGGAAACTTTCTTAGTGATAGAAATATTAACCACAGAGGGCTTTGCCGCATCCGATACCTCCGTAAGAGCTGTGCTGAACTGATCCAGTATGGACTTGCTTTGAAGTGATACTTCTTTATTCTGAGCAATTGACTGGTTATGGATGTTAAGGCTTGACGACAGCACTAACCCCGCAACAATTCCGCTTAGTAACAACAACACCCCTATAAGAGTTTTCCTCTTTGCAGACGACATCGTTTTCCTCCGTTATTTTTTATATTTACACTTAC
>JADFYB010000008.1:13421-45448 GCA_015233245.1 Nitrospirota bacterium
TAATTATCCCAAAATAGCTCCCTGCGTGTCAACCACAAGTTAGTGCAGCTGCCAAGCGCTTGAAAAAAAGCCGTTAACTGGTATATTATACCACTATGGAAATTCTGAATACTTTAGCGATAATTATAATACTTGGCGGAATTCTGGCCATCGCATATCAGGTATTTATATTTATGGAACATAAGTCAAATCTGACAATAACGTGTGACCATCTGGACTCTGAGGTCTATGTGGATGGACTGCTTGTGGGTGAACCTCCGGTTGAGACCAGAGTATCTCCAGGCTCTCACAACATATTGATAAAGAAAATGCTCGACGACGGCAGCTATTTTATGTACGAGGGAGTCGTTAACCTGGGCAAAGGAGCAGTAAAGAATCTGGATTATACACTTCAGCAGAAATTCACAGAGAAATACTACTGGCAAAAGGCTACGATGTCTGATGAAATAGCTGATTACAAGGACTATATAGAACGCTACCCTGAGGGAGCATTTGTTGAGGAGGCGACAGAAAGGACTGAGGATATTATATATGAAAAAGCAGAGGACTTAAAGTCCTGTGAAGAGTATCTAAAACTCTATCACTCAGGAAAACACTCAGTAGAGATAAGATCTAAAATGGAGGAGATGACTTACGCACTCTGTGACACAATCAGGGGATGCAAACTGTACATAGAAAAGTACCCTAAAGGAATATACATAAATGACCCAAGTGTAAAGCGAGTTAAAAAACTCCTCGTATCGGTGCACTATTTACCAGCAAAAACACTTGAAGGACACCGCGGGCCGATTAATTGTATCGGAGTAATGGAACAGAGGGCTTTCTCCGGTTCAGACGATAAGTCCATAAAGATGTGGGATGTGCCTACTGGCACGCTTATATATAGTTACGAGGGGCACACTGACGGAGTGTCCTCTGTAGCAATATCTGGTAAAACAATGGCCTCAGCTTCAGAAGACAGAAGCATAATAATCTGGAACCTTGAAGAGAACAGCATTATGCGCAGAATCACAGGCCATGATGGTTGGATTACTACTGTGGCCATATCAGGTGGTTTTGTGGTATCAGGGTCGGAGGATAAAACCATAAAGATATGGAATATTGAAAGTGGCGCTCTCATAAAAACCATCCCTGCCCATACCGGCACTATATGGAAAGTGGCAGTATCCGGAGAAAAAATTATTTCAAGCTCAGAGGATAAAACCGTAAGAGTCTGGAACATGAAAACTGGTGAGTTGATAAAGAAATTTGAGGGACATGCTGATAACGTATGGTCTTTTGATGTGGCTGGCGACAGGATTATCTCCGTATCATGGGACGATACGATAAGAGCGTGGGATTTAAAAACCGGTACGGCTCTATACACGGTAAAAGCAAACTCTGGTAGAATTTATGCGGTTTGCGTGCACAACAATAAGATATTTACCGGCTCTTGGGACAGAAAAATTCGTGTTTGGGACCTTAACAGCGGTGACCATCTGACAACGTTGGAGGGACACCAGGAGAGTGTCTATGCTATAGTTGCCATGGGGGAGAAAATAATCTCAGCCTCCTATGACAAATCTCTTATCGTTTGGGAGGTTGAATCCGAGGAAAAAATAGATACCTCCAGCGACAGCGCTTTTGTGTAGTTCTGCAACAACATAATGACACCAATCGAAATTTATAAGGAACTGCCAAAGACCAATTGCGGTCAGTGTGCAGAGATGACCTGTATGGCTCTTGCAATACTGATTTCGAAAGGCTCTAAAACTCTTAATGCGTGTCCGTATTTACAAAAAGATACTATAGAGCGGCTGTCTGGTTCTATAAAAACCGTGGATGTAACCAAAACCATCCTTGAAAATCTCAGACTGGAAACAGAGAAAATCAATCTTGAATATGCTGCAACTGCTATCGGCGCTCAAATTGTAGATAATGGAATTAAAATACACTGCATGGGAGCCGATTACACTATTGAAAAAAACGGCACTATAAAAACCAATGTCCAGGTAAATGTCTGGATAAATATACTGCTTCTAATTTATATAAAAATGGGAAGTGCTATTAAAGATTCCTCCTTAAGTAATGTTCCAGTGCGATGGGTTTCTTTTGATGAGCTCAAATCCGGCAGCATGAAATCCAATTCGTATAGAAAAGAGTCTGAAATCCCACTAACAGCCATGTTTGAAAACGATTATACCCACACAGTTAGTGCGCTCACCCTCCTTGGAGCAAAACCCTATGCTGACCAACCCTCAGACAACGCATGGATAGTATATCTTATGCCCAAAATCCCCGTCTTAATCCTCTACTGGAGAGGCGATGGTGAATTCCCCACCGACGTTAAGATCCTGTTCCCCCATGATACCGATAGTTTCATGGACGTTGAGTCAGTTATTTTTTTGATGCGGGAAACGGTTATCGCTCTTAAGGAATTATGAAAATATTTTGACGCGAACGCCTTTTCAAAAGTCCGCAGTTGAGTATCAGGTTTGCTACTCAACCACCTCAACACTATCCTCCCTGAGTAAATCAAAAACCCTGATTTTACCATCGTCTTGAATAAAATTAAATCGTGTTGCTGTGTTTTTGATTTGAGGTTGAACGTTGATTAGATCGATTCCGGTCACTATTTCCTGAGTTGAGGCTTTTCCTATTGTCCCCATCATTTTTGATACAGCTACCGTAACAGCCTTAAAGTCTATAATAAAATAAAACTCTTTTTTGAGCTTTTTGAATTCCTCAACAGTTTCATTTATGAGGTCAATCACCTCATCCTGTTCATTAATGCTGCCGGTTTCAAAAACAATATTAAATGATAATTTCTTTTTCATCTCTTCTCCTCTCTATTTAAAAGATTTTTTATTTATTCAATTGTTTCCACAGAAATTCAGGTTTTCCTTTTTGTCGCTGACATCGGAATTAATATGGTTTGCACCCTTAGTTTTGACTACCATAATTACCTTATTGCCCCGTTCATTGAAAAAAAGGGTAAATCCTGTTTCCACTATTAACCAAAGCCCTCTTCCACGCGCATTTGAAAGAGGAGGACATTGTGTCGGTATTGTATGCGGAGGACCATTTCCTTCGTCTTCAATGGAAAAAGTTAATGACTCTGAAGTCATCTCCCATTCAATGAAGATTTTACGGCCAGTCTCAAATTTATTGCCGTGTTCCTGAGCGTTTATAAGAAGTTCGATTAACGCTGATTTGATATTGAAAATTTCTTGTTTATTACCAAAAGCAAAATCCTCTAAAACCGGACTAATCTCGTTTGCAAACAGTTCAATCTGTTCGTCTGTGCTAAAAATTGTGCGTTTATACGTAAACTACTCCTTTTCTATAATTATGATAGTGATGTCATCATCAAATTTGCTGGTGAAGTTTTGCATTTCACAAACAAGAGCGTCTTTCATATCCTCGGATGATAAAGAAGAATTTATTCTCATAAAATTTATAAGTCTGTCTGTTCCGAAGGGTATGCCCTCAGGGTTGACTGCTTCAATCAGACCATCCGTGTAAATAAGCAAGCGATCGCCTTGTTTAAACTCAAACGCCACTTCTTGTACATTCACCTCTGGAAACATGCCAAGTGGGGAGCCATAGGATGTTAGCTCGATTACATCCTCACCGCTTAACAAAAGCGGAGCGGGTTGTCCTGCATTAGAGAATATAAATTTTTTCTGATTAAAAATAAAATACATACATGCCACGAAGCTATTTTCCTGAGACAACAAGTCATAAATATCGCTGTTTATGCCTGAGAGGAATTCAGAGGGATGAAGGGATGGCGCCGGGTAATAGTCAATGGTGGATAAAATCCGCATTGACATAAGCGCCGCCGATACGCCGTGACCGCAAGTGTCGGCAAAAAAAAGTCCAGCTTTACCTGTAACCATTGCTTTTGAGAAAAAGAAATCTCCCGAAATATCTGTTGCAGGACTATTAAACAATACTACTTTTAGTCCGGCATTTATAAGATTTTTCTTAGTTTCCTGCGTGTTTGTCAGGAATTTTTTTTGAACCCTTGCGGCATAGTGAAGATCGGCTGTTCTTTCCTTTTCCAGAGCATTCTTTGCCTTCACAGCAATAGATTTGGAGGAATATACTTTTACGCGAGCCTGTAGTTCTGCCGGTTGAAACGGTTTACTTATGAAATCATCCGCGCCAAACTCATGAGCCTTTTTAATCTCATTGGCTTCACAATCAATCACGGATGTCAGTATAATCACAGGAATTTCTTTGGTGTCAACATCTTTTCTTAATTCTGACAAAGCAGTGTAACCATCCATTACCGGCATTACAATATCCAGTATGATGAGATCAGGTTTATGTTCCCTAGCAAGCCTTAGCCCCTCCTGTCCGTTTTCGGCAAGAATAACTTCATTGCCATCCTTCTCAAGATAAGCTTTACAAAGAAGACGAATGCTTTTATCGTCATCTGCGATTAAAACCTTAATATTAGCAGGTATTTTGCTCATTCCTGACCTGTATTAATTATTTCTATGTTTTGGAAAAAAGCCAATTTATCTGTTTCTTAAATATCCTTGAAACAGATCTCTTAAGTAAACATCAGCTCTAACTATTAATTTCGACACAGCCCAGCTACTTTGTCTCCTACCTCTTATCACGCCATTATGCTTCTCTTACCATAGTAGCATACTAATGCAGCTATAGTCAACAAATTTGAAATACATATGGTCAAAGCGGCAGACACAGCGCTTTAAGCCGCAAAAAAACAGCGGCAGAAACAAAGTAGTTTGCTTTGACACACTTATTGCGTAAGTTTATGATATAATCACCGCGTAACAAATAATAACAGTAAAAAAAGGAGAGCTTGTTAATGAGGATTGTTCTAACGCTTTGTTTCACTTTAATAATGGCTGCAACAGCATTTGCAGCAGAAGGAGTATCTCAGATTGACAAAGCTGACACTGCATGGATACTGGTTTCTGCCGCTATGGTGCTTCTTATGACACATGGCTTGGCTCTGTTCTATGGCGGTATGGTCAGAAAGAAAAATGTTCTGGGTACAATTATGCACAGTTTTATAGCCATAGGGATAGTAAGCATACAGTGGATAGTGATAGGGTACAGTTTGGCTTTTGGACCTGATATCAAAGGAATTATAGGAGGGCTTGATTGGGCATTTTTAAGAAATGTTGGACTGCAACCTAATCCCGACTATGCAGGGACCGTACCTCACCTTGCGTTTATGATTTATCAGGCGATGTTTGCCGTGATAACACCAGCTCTTATCAGCGGAGCACTCGCTGAAAGAATAAAATTTTCGTCCTTTATTTTATTTATTATTTTATGGTCAACGTTTATCTATGCTCCGGTTGCCCATTGGGTATGGGGCAAAGGCGGATGGCTTGGGAGTTTGGGAGTGCTTGATTTTGCAGGTGGAATAGTCGTACACGTTACATCCGGCCTTTCAGCGCTTGCTGCTGCACTCTATATAGGCAAACGTAAGGGCTATCCGCACGATATAACACCTCCTCATAACCTCCCGCTTACTGTAATAGGGACAGGAATATTGTGGTTTGGCTGGTTTGGTTTTAACGCAGGCAGCGCACTAACCTCAGGCGCACTGAGCACCGTAGCATTCGTAACATCTCATATAGCCGCAGTAACTGCAGTGGGTACGTGGGTAACTATTGAGTGGCTGCAACATGGTAAACCAACAGTTTTCGGAGCTGCAACGGCCTCAGTAGCGGGGCTGGCAACAATAACTCCTGCTGCCGGGTTTGTCTCTCCGATGTCTGCTATGATTATAGGCGTCCTTGCAGGCTCTATTTGCTACACGGCACTGAATTTAAAACCACGCCTTGGGTATGACGACTCTCTTGATGCCTTTGGAGTCCACGGAGTTGGCGGCTTTATCGGAACCGTATGTGTCGGAATATTTGCCTCATTAGCATTTAATGAACATGGTGCTAATGGATTACTCCTTGGCAACACTAAACAGTGTTTAGTACAGATTGCTGCTGCGGCAGGTGTTGGAATCTTTTCATTTGTCGTAACGTTAATACTTATAAAAATAGTGGATATTGTCACAGGAGGGATAAGAGTAAATCACGAAAACGAAACCGAAGGACTTGATGTCACACAACACGGTGAAAGCGGATATTACTTCTGATACAGGTAATTTGCAAAATTGTTTTACTTATTCACATAAATATGTTAAAATGTCAGCCGTGTTCAGAGACATCTCTAAATACGCTGGAGCGCCTGTAGCTCAGTAGGATAGAGCAATTGCCTTCTAAGCAATGGGCCAGGGGTTCGAATCCCTTCAGGCGCACCAAAAAAGAAAAAGGGGTTTTCTGCACAGCAAAAAACCCCTTTAACATTACCCTAACTTTCTTATAGAGAGAACCGAACTAGTGCCCGCAACCGCAACCGCAACCGCCTCCGCCCATTCCCTCTTTTGTCTCACCAACTAACTTAATGTTTCCACTTTTGCAGCTTGGACATACTTTCGGCTTCTCCTCTATATATGTTGCTATAAAAGTCTCACCACACCCCATACAGTCAAATGTCCCTCTCGTTATCTGCATCATACACCTCCATATTTTTAGTTAATTCACCCTTTAATAGCTTATTATATAACAGATTGGTTTACTTCGTCAACAGGATGATATGTACAGATTTTGTATATCAGACTTTTTTGTTTGAGGACTTATGCTGCTTAGACGGTTGTTTTGATGGCAATTTATCCTTAGCCGTATCATTTTTTACGACCTTTACGACATTACGGTGCTTAGCAGAGTCAATTTTAACTTTGTTTGAGGACCCCTTAGGCTTGTTATCGGATTTTTTGGCAACTTTGACAGTTTCTCTGCGCTTACTTGCTGCCGACTTAGTCTTACCCTTTTCAGTCATTGCCACTAATTTCGCAGAACTTGACTTATTGCCAGAGCGTTTTACAACTCTTATAGTTTTAGCTCCTTTTCTGCCTCTGCTGACAACAACCCTTGTTCTGCCCTTTACAGATACGGTTTCTCTTTCGGCATATTTTTGTGTATCTGTTGAAGGTGGAAGGTAAACGGTAGTGTTTTTAGCTAATATTTCACTTATGCCATATGGATTTATATCTGACAAAACATCTGCAGGAACTCTAAAACGTTTTGATATATGCTTAAGTGTATCTTGTTTCTTTTTTGTTTGGTAGGACTTAAGCATAGACCTCTGCAACTCTGGTGTGCTGTCGTATACTGATAAAAAAGCTTCTTTTGTTCCATAAGGGATGCGCAGTTTATATTTAGACACTTTTGGTGGTATGCACCACTGTTTCAATTCAGGATTCAAAGACAAAATTTTATCAACTGTGGTACCAGCCGCTTCAGCTATAAAGCTTATTGCTGCAGGTGGATTTATATAAACAACATCATAATCAATCGGTGCTTCATTTTCAAACTCATCAAAACCATACTTTGCAGGCTCTGCTGCTATTTCTTTTGCGGCAAGGAACTTTGGTACATACTGCTTGGTTTCCTTAGCTATATGGTTTGTTTCGGCAAGCGACCAGAAACTGTCGGTATTAGCACGTTTCATAGCCTTATCTATACGTCCCTCACCTGCATTATAAGCAGCCAGTGCAAGGTTCCATGAGCCATACCTCTCATACAGGAATTTAAGATAATCCGAGGCGGCATGAGTTGACTTCACAGGGTCACGCCTTTCGTCAACCCAACGGTTTATTTTCAAATTATACTTTCTTGCCGTCTGTTCCATAAACTGCCACGGTCCTACAGCATTCGCAGGTGACAGTGCATACACATTGTAACCGCTCTCTATAAGAGGCACATAAACCAGCTCCTCTGGCAGATTATTTTCTGCAAGTATCTTTTTCATCATTGGCAGATACTTTGAACCACGGTTAATCCACCGTGTGAAACTTGATTTCATTTTCTCAGAAAAAAACGATAAAAACATAGATACAGACTCGGTTTCTTTATCATTCCCACTGTTTAGGCCAAGGCTTGTTACAGTGTACGGGATGGTGTCATCTTTTTCAAAAACAGAATTCTCAGGCATAATACGTACTGCATACTCACTCATTCCATTAGAGTTGAGGTTTAAGTTAGTCGTTTGATCGTCAACAACTTTATGGGGGATTCTAAAAGATATATTCTGCTCGTTAGTGGCAGGTGAACAGCTTTTTTCATTAGAATAAAACAGGGCTTCGGTCGTAACCGGATAAATAAAAAGCGTTAACAACAATCCTATTTTTAATATATATCTCACGGCTAAGTCATTATACAACTTTTGGTTAAACTTGTCAAGATGTTTTTTTACATTTTTTTGATATTTTTTAGCTACCCGCATAAATATTACTTCTTGGTCAACACAAACTGATTTAAAATTATAAGGAAAATTCCGATAGTTAAAGCCGAATCGGCAACGTTAAACGCTGGCCAGTGGTAGTTGCCAATGTGGCAGTCCAAAAAATCAACGACGCTGCCGCGCACAATTCTGTCAAAAAGATTCCCTGCCGCTCCTCCTAAAATTAATGAATATGAAAGGGTTTCCTTTTTGTGCGATTTAAGCAGCAGCACAACAATCACCACAAGGGCTATCAGTGTTATGGTTATGAAGATTGGATTGCCAAGAGCCTGAAAAGTGCTGAAGGCTGAGCCCAGGTTTCTAGCACTAACGATATTAAAAAAAGAAACTACCGGAACCACCTCATATAAAGTAAGTTTGACCGTTATCAGATATTTTGTTAACTGATCCAGCAGAAGGATTATAAGGGAAACTAAAAAGTACGGCGACTTTTCTTCTAATAAGGACATTGGATATGTTGGTTAGCTAAGCGCATCATGGCAGCGGGAGCAAACCTCCGGCGTGTCGGTAAAAGTTCCTACGGTTTCACTATAGTTCCAGCACCTCTGACATTTTTGTCCGTCGGCTTTAACGACTTTCACTGCAAGCCCCTTAATATCCTCACTGGTAAAGCAACTGTCATCAGTGTCATCATATTTGAACAGAAACGCTTGAGAGACAATAAAAAGAGTTGGCAGAAAATCTTCATAATCTTTAAGTAATGAATACAATGAGTTATCAGCATATACTTGAAGCTTTGCTTCAAGAGCGTTGCCTATAAATTTCTCCTGTCGTTTGAGTTCAAGTGCCTTGTTGGCAGCATTCCTTACGTTAATTAATTGGGCCCAGCGTGCCTCAAGCTCTTCATCAAGAAATTCGCTATTTACAACTGGAAATGACGTTAAAAACACACTTTCCTCAAGATTCAGTGAGGCTGCAGCTTTCGATTTTCTGAGTGACTGCCAAACCTCCTCCGCTGTAAAAGAAAGAATAGGCGCCATAAGCCGTGCCATCGAAGACACTATCTGGAGCATGATCCACTGTGCCGAGCGTCTCTCTGGTGAATCCTTTTTAAACGTATAAACACGATCTTTTAATATATCAAGATAAAACGAACTCATATCAACAATGCAGAAGTTATGCAAAGTGTGGTAAACTTCGTGAAACTCAAAGCTCTGATACGAGGCGGTTACCGATTTTTTCAACCGTTGAAGGCGTGACATTGCCCAGCGGTCAACCTCTAACAGGGAACCCTTCATATCTGTGCCGTCAAAGTCCGATATGTTACCCAGCAAAAATCTTGCCGTGTTGCGGATTTTTCTGTACGCTTCAGTAAGACGTGCCATTATCTCGTTAGAAATACGCACGTCATTTCTGTAGTCCTCGGCAGAGGTCCAAAGCCTCAGAATTTCCGCTCCGCTTTTATTAATCACCTCATCGGGGGATATAACATTTCCCAGCGATTTGGACATCTTTTTGCCTTTGCCGTCAACAACAAAACCGTGGGTCAACACGGTACGAAACGGGGCTTTGCCTCGTGTTGCGGTTGCAGCAATCAGTGAGCTTTGAAACCACCCACGGTGCTGGTCACTGCCCTCAAGGTACATATCGGCGGGCCACGAAAGTCCACTTACTCTTTCTAACACCGCAGCATGACTGACTCCTGAGTCAAACCACACATCGAGAATGTCCGTCTCTTTTTTAAAAGATCCGTGTCCGCACTTTTTGCAGACATAGCCAGTTGGCAGAAACTCATCCGGATTTATATCAAACCAGATGTCGGAACTATTCTCTTTAAAGGTTTCCACTATGCGGTCAAGGATTTCCGTCTCTGTTACCGGCTCTTTACACTCTTTACATAAAAACACTGCTATCGGCACACCCCACGCCCGCTGTCTGGATATGCACCAATCGGGGCGGTTTTTCATAGTCCCTACGATCCGGTCTTTTCCCCAGCCCGGTACCCAGGTAACATCATCTATCTCTTTAAGACATCTCCCTTTAAGATTTTCCGCATCCATGGAGATAAACCACTGCTCAGTAGCCCGGAATATGACAGGCTTTTTGCATCTCCAGCAGTGGGGATATGAATGGATTAGCGATGAGGCGTTAATTAAAGAGCCGTTTTGCCTGAGGTGTTCTATGATTTCCTCATTAGCTGCAAAAACAAACTTACCGTGCAAAAACCCTGCGTCTTTTGTGAATTTACCGTTGTCATCAACCGGTACATATATATCAAGGCCGTTCTTTAAACCAGCCCGGTAGTCGTCCTCACCGTGACCTGGCGCTATGTGGACAATTCCAGTGCCGTCTGTAACTGTTACGAAATCTCCTGTTATTACGGGTGAAAGTCTGTCTATAAATGGATGATGGGCACGGAGTCCCTCTAATTGAGCGCCTGAGATTGTCTTTTCCGTCACCCCTGTAAAACCGGTCTCAGCGGTAATTTTTTCAAGAAGTTCTGAAGCGGCAATAAAATATTGATTTTCGTTCTTAACGACGGCATATTGAACGTCAGGGTTTACGGCAAGGGCAAGATTGGCCGGAAGAGTCCAAGGAGTGGTTGTCCAGATTACTATATAGACATCCTTATTATCAAAACCGATCTTTTTGGCGTCTTCTGCCATAAGTTTAAACTTAACATATATTGAAGGAGAAGTTTTATCGGCATACTCAACCTCAGCCTCGGCCAGTGCCGTTACACACGATGAGCACCAATGAACGGGTTTTCTCCCCCTATAGACATAGCCGTTTTTCAAAACCTTAAAAAACTCCCCGACTATTGCTGCCTCATAACCGTACGTCATAGTTATGTAGGGGTTAAACCAATCGCCAAATCCGCCAAGACGCATGAACTCATCCCGTTGGATGTTGATAAATTTATCGGCATATTCGCGACAGAGTTTTCGTTTTTGCCCAATGGTAACTTCGTGTTTTTTGCTCCCCAGGTTTTTATCAACCTGAAGCTCAATAGGAAGACCGTGACAGTCCCATCCCGGCACATACGGGCTGAAGTGTCCGTTAAGAGAATTAAATTTTACAATTATATCTTTAAGGATTTTGTTTAAGGCGTGTCCAATATGAATGTGCCCATTGGCATACGGAGGGCCGTCATGAAGAATATACGAGGAATTCCCTGAATTTTTCTCAAGCATTTTTGTGTAAACATCAGTATCTTTCCAAAAAGCCAAAAACTCAAGCTCTCGCTTTGAAAGGTTGGCTTTCATCGGAAAGTCCGTCTCTGGCAGATTTAATGTGTCTTTAAAGGCCTTAGCCACAACTTAAAATTATAATCCACTGACTGATTTTATGTCAAGAAGTAAACGGATTTTCAATAAATTCTTTTTTTTCCGGGGGTAATTGACAAAAGATACTTTTGTTCTATAATATAACTGATGATGCTCGATAAAGATGTGCTCAATAAAGAGTCAACAGGGGATGAAGGGTTAAAGTTATGATAAATCCGAAACAAAAGTTAGCCAGTGCGATAGTGTTTGCATCGGTTTTTTTAGGCAGTTTCATGGGAGCAGCAGTAACTGTAATAACAACGCCCAAAGCAGCCGCAGAGGGATTGAGGGACAAACTGGGTGGTACTGCAGAAGCACTGAAGGAAAATGTGACGGAACACCTTGACAGTGTTGCAATAAAACTAATAGAAAATAGCACACATTTGCTGACAAAGGCAAAGATGACTATTGATAACTATGAACACATTATAGGCACAATAAAAGAATCTCTGCCAAGTATTCTAAAGAAGAGCTAACGCTCTCTCCCACTCCAGGTTCTGGTATAAACGCTACAGACTAAGATCAGCGAGATTAATTCGGCCATTTTCCATTGAGGCGTACTCGACGTTTGTTTTTTCATCTTTTATCTTTATACTGAGAGTAAGCCCAAGAGATTCTCTGGCACCAGCGATGGACTTAATAAAATTTTTTCTTTCGTTAACGGTGTTTTTTCTCCACAGTGCACCATCAACTTTTACCAACAGACCCCCGTCTGTCTCACTGTGGCCTTTAACAAAACCATAGGTGTTCTTTACGAAAATGCCATCAAGCGCATTGTTAGCGGCTTCTATCATCTTTGGGTCAGTGCTTCTTTGAGGGGCCTTTGCCTGGACTCTGCCAAAACTCCCTGTAAACAGCATTATCGAATAAATGAAAATTACAGCCGCTAAGAGTATTATGCTTGCAAATTTTACCACATTTACTTTCTTAATCTTACACCCTACTGAACTCTCCATGTAGAAGACCTCCCTGGTTTTTGGTCGTACATCAATAACGATAAAACCATTGTACACTACGGTTTAAACCTTTGTAAAGAGCAAACAGATTTAAATCATGGTGGATTTGTTCTTTTTTACCAAACAGGGAAAAAGTGTTGAATATATTTTCAGGATTGTTTTATCATATCGTTGAGGAGTTACTAAAAAAAGAAAACACAGGGGATAATGATATGAAAATTAAGGCGAAAATGAGAGGAACTGTGTTTGTGGTCTTTCTGCTTACTATTATCAGTGCTGTCTCAGTTTATACTCTGCTTGACAAGATGGCCTTTGACGGAAGGGTGGTTAATTATTCTGGCATAGTAAGGGGTGCAACCCAAAGACTTGTAAAGTTGGAGTTATCGGGTAAGCCAATGGACGACCTGATTCAGAATGTAGATAAAATTATAGACAGTTTAATTAGTGGCAGCACTGAGTTACAACTGCCTGGGGTGTCCGACAGCAGCTATATTGAGAACATGACTGAGGTGCGTAAGTCATGGGGCGAGCTGAAAAGCGCTATATTAAAAGGCAGGACAGATCCCTCATCGAGGGACACCATTTTAAAGCAAAGCGAGGGCTTCTTTGAACTGACTAATAAAGCAGTGTCTGTGGCTGAGAAATTCTCAAAGAATAAGATAGATACCCTTAAGCACATACAGTTATTTATTTTAATTGTTAACTTAGTTATTGTAATTTTTATATGGGTATTTAGTGATAAGCATTTCTCCTCACCCCTTACGATGCTCGCATCTAAAGTTGACACGCTGGTAAGAGGAGACCTGAGGCTAAGTATTGATTACAGGAGTGCTGATGAAATAGGAATCCTTTCACAAGGCATGGACGAGATGGTACGGTCCTTTAGCACCACAATAAATACAATACTAAGCATTGCGGACAGACTTTCAATAAACACCGAAAAAATCATGCAATCCAAAGCGGAAAAAACAAAAGTGGGATATGAAAACCTCGCTTCACACGCATCACAATCGGCAGGGGCCGCCGAGGATTTGACTCTCACGATTACCGACATAGCAGCCAACACAACTTTGGTGGATGAGGCCTCTGCAGTGGCCATGGAAAGCGCAAATAAGGGTAAAAACATATCGGATGGAGCTATTGAAATTATCAATCAGGTACATGCCTCCACTTTAGAGCTTTCGGCAATGGTTAAAAACCTCAATGAAAGCGTGGCGGAAATCAGCAACGTTGTAACGGTAATCAATGACATAGCCGACCAGACCAATCTGCTTGCACTTAACGCAGCCATAGAGGCAGCCCGTGCCGGAGAGCAGGGACGCGGCTTTGCAGTGGTTGCTGATGAGGTAAGGAAACTTGCTGAGAAAACAATAAAACAGACAGCGGAGATTTATCAGAAAATTAAAGCCGTACAGGAGGACTCCGAGGGGACAGCTAAATCAATGGCTGATGCTTCTGTCGGTGTATCCAAAGCTACGGAGTACATAAACGAGGTCGGCAGTTCGCTGACAAACATTGTAGATAATGTTAAAAACACACGGGATAAGGTGCAACAGATACAGACATCGGTAAACAGACAAGTTGAGCTTTCCGACAAGGTAGCAACCAACATGGTAAAAACATCTGCCGTGGTCTCTGATATGGGCAGCATGGCTAACGAGGTCATGGATGATTTGACTCTTTTAACCGGCATATCCAGTGAACTAAGAGCGGCCTCTGCAAAGTTTAAGACCAACGCTGAGAGTATGACAAAAGCGGATATGCACAACCAGCTTGAACGCTCAGCCCGTATCGGACACGAACCGCACCCCTCAGCGCTTGGTATGCAGTTTGACGATTCTTTTTTAGTTGGAAATCAAACAATAGACAGACAACATCAGGAATTGTTTAAATTAAAAAATGATCTGCTTGCAGTTATGTCCGAGGGCAAGGGGAAAGAAGAAATAGCAAAAGTGCTACATTTTCTTGAGGATTACGTAGTTAATCATTTCTCAACTGAAGAGAATTTTATGAAAAAATATGACTACCCTGATATGCACTCACACATACCTCAACATAAGGCACTACTGGAGGCGGTCGGGGGTTTTAAGGAAAGATTTGTAAAAAATGGCCCGTCACGTGCCCTTCTGATGGATATTCAACAAGCGGTTGACAACTGGCTGAATGCTCATATAAAAAACGTTGACGTGTTATTGGGCAAATTTCTTGCGTCAAAAGGAAATGCTTAAAAACAAAGTAACTGCGTATTAGCTACAGCTAAGAAACAGGTGGTGCTTTATGAAGATATTAATAGCGGAAGATGAGTTCTTAAGTCGCTCTATGTTACAACGTTTTTTTGAAAAATATGGAGATGTGGATGTTACGATAAATGGGGAGGAGGCTATCTCCGCTTTTCAAACCGCCGTTGAAGGTGCAGAGCCTTATGGTCTCGTTTGCCTTGACATCATGATGCCTAAGATGGATGGAATCACTGCCTTGATGTATATTCGTAATAAAGAAAAATCTATGGGAATCACATCTGAACGTGCTGTAAAAGTTATTATGACTACGTCTCTGGATCCGCCCTCAGACTTAATTGATGCTTTCTACAAAGGAGTTAACAAGTGTAACGATTATGTTACAAAACCTGTTGATTTTCAAACTCTTTCTGATATACTGGAAAAATACGGCTTTCATCAGCAATAGGCGGGGATTGGTCTGATACAATTATCTTTATTTATTTGTTGGTTTTGAAAGATAGGTTTCCATTTCTTTTAAAGCTTTCTCTGTTTCAAATTGTATATTGTCTATGAAAGTGCTTATTTTTGCCTCATCACTCTGGAAAAAGTTGTCTTTTAGATGGTTAAGAGCCATCTCCATC
This sequence comes from Nitrospirota bacterium, assembly GCA_015233245.1. Classification (GTDB taxonomy): domain Bacteria; phylum Nitrospirota; class Thermodesulfovibrionia; order Thermodesulfovibrionales; family Magnetobacteriaceae; genus Magnetomonas. The sequence continues at coordinate 28,835 of JADFYB010000008.1, forward strand.
CTAAAAGCTTCATTTCTGAGTGCTGTTGCTCCGGCATTTGCAGACATCCCCTTAATTAAATGGACTTGCCCCTTCAGTCCCTCTAAATCCCTTGCTTTAAACAACTCCCTGAGAAAGGCAATCTGTCCTGGTGCATCATCTAAGAAAGCCTGCCACATATCTCTGAGGACTCTTTCATCGTTTTTGACTCTCTGTAACGTTTTCTCTATGTCCAAAGACAACCCTGAGGTTCTCTGAGCCGGATTCTGCAGCGGAATTGGTTTATCAGTAGTTTTGGTATCAGTATCGGAGTTAATCTTAGAAAAATTAGCCTCATAGTCTCCATATCGTAAGAGTGTATGTTTTTCAATCAGGTCATACAGCTCATTGGCATCAACAGGTTTTGAAATATAATCAGACACTCCTGCCTCAATAAATTGTTCCTTGTCTCCTTTTAATGCACGGGCTGTCATGGCAATAATCGGTGCATCTTTATTTAGTTCGCACTTTTTTTCGCCTCGAATGTAGCGTGTCGCCTCTATCCCACCCATCACAGGCATTTGTATGTCCATGAGGATAAGATCAAAGCTGGACTTGCTAAGAATGTCTATTGCCTCCATACCGTTTCCTGCCACAACCGGCAAATACCCGCGTCTTTCCAGAAGTTTCACGGCAAGTGTCTGGTTTACCAGGTTATCATCGGCTACAAGGATATTAAGAGACCTTCTGGACTCAAGCAGAGTGTGACGAGTTAGAAGCGGAGCCACAGGGTCATTCCAATTATTTATCAGAAGCGAAAGCACCTCCATTAAGTCAGACTTATAAACTGGTTTGACTATGTAGCCTGAGATGCCAAGGGCCCGGCACTGTGCGTCATCACCTCGTAAGCCAGCCCCAACCAGCATAATCACTTTAATTTGCGACAGTTTTTCTATGGATTTCATATTTCTTGCAAACTCAAATCCATCCATATCCGAAAGCTGGAAATCTAAAATAACTATATCATATTGAGCAGTTGAAAAGGTAAGTTTGCCGGATGCCTCATACCCGCTTGATGCCGTATCAACATGAAATCCCTCACTTCTTAGCATATCGGCTAATCGTCTGTTGGGTGAAACATTGCTGTCCACTATCAGTATGCGTTTGTTGGTCAGATCGTTGTTTTCAACACGCGGGACAGAAGCAACTGTTCTTGATGATGCTGAAAACTTAGCAGTGAAATGGAAAGTGCTACCCTGCCCTAACCTACTTTCTACCCAAATTTCACCACCAAGCAACTCTACAATTTTTTTCACTATTGAAAGCCCAAGCCCTGTACCTTCATACTTTTTTGCCACATGCTCTTCGACCATGCTAAAGCTGTCAAAAATCACACCAAGCTTTTCCTCTGGAATTCCTATTCCTGTATCGGAAACTGCAAAATACAACACCTGTGGCTGCCCCTCAGTTGACGGCACTGTCTTTAAGACATTGTGCGCTGAATCCACTTTTAACTCAATTTTGCCCTTTTCGGTAAATTTCAGTGAGTTTCCGGCAAGATTAACCAACACCTGTCTCAGCAAGCCTGCATCTCCACTTAATGCTGAAGGTAAATTATTTGAAATCTCAATATTAAACGTTAATCCCTTTTTCATAGCCGTAAAGGCTAACGGGTCCATAGCGTTTTTTATCGTTGTAATTAAATTAAAATCCACCTCTTTTATTTCCAGCTTACCCGATTCTATTTTAGACAGGTCCAGCACATCGTTTAAAAGATCAAGCAGATGAGTGGCTGAGTTTTTGACTATTGTGAGATACTCTCTCTGCTCTGTATCAATAAGGGTGTCCAGTGCAAGGTTGGTCATTCCTATTATTCCGTTCATAGGGGTACGGAACTCGTGGCTCATGTTTGCTAAGAATGTGCTTTTTGCTTTATTTGCCGCCTCAGCAGCCTCTTTTGCCTCAAGCAGTTCCTTTTCTGTTTGCTTGCGGTTGGTTATGTCTCTTACAATTGCCGTATAATAATTATCGTCTTTTACTTTCCACATAGCAAGAGACAGTTCTAAGGAAAACTCCTCCCCATTTTTCCTTAAACCCAATAACTCGAAAGTTTTCCCAATTAAATCTGACGTTCCTGTTTGAGTTACTCTCTTTAGTCCATCTCTGTGGTTTTGCCTAAATCGTTCAGGGATTACTATTGCAATATCACTGCTTAATGCCTCAGAGACAGAGTAACCAAATATATTTTCTGCTGCTCTGTTCCAGTAGATTATATGGTAATTGCTGTCCATTGTTATAATTGCGTCATTGGCCGTATCAACTACTGATTGCAGCTTTTTTTGATAGATTTCCAGTGATTTATCAACGCGCTGGCGCAGAGCTTTTTCTTGTTTTAACTCATCATGGGCTTTACTTAGCCTCTTTATGAGTTCATTACTATTTTTATCTATTTGCCTTATCATTATATCCTGTGATATGCCGACAGGTATTACTCCATAACACAGTTATTCATCATACTTCGTTACACTTCAGCTTAGTAAGACTAATAGGTTATTTTGTCATAAACTTGTGACTAAAGTAAACAAAAAAGGAATAGTCCGCAGTGACACTGATGCTCACAGATGAAAGTCAGAGCTATCTACGGATTAAATTCCAGTGCTTTAAAATCTCGTGTTTTCCATTGCTTTCATGGTTATAAGGAAAGTGGCTTCTCAATTAATTAGCCCAATTGGGGACGAATCTGGTATAATTATCCATGACAACTGCAAACTCCGAAAAGGAGAGAGTCTATCCGGTAAGATTGCTTGTGATGGTGTTACTTTCCACGCTGCTGTTTTTTGCTGTGGTAGTGTGGCAGAGTTTTATCTACATTAATGAAATCAAAACCTTAAAAACAAAGCATTTTCGCCTTCAGGAGCTTATCGGTGTTATTTCAGAAAATGCCGTTGTCCTGACAATGTCTGCCCGTATGGCTGCCACAACAGGTGATCTGATGTGGGAGAAACGATATTCCGACGCCGACCAGTCGCTTGATGCGGCCATTGAGGAGGCGCTAAAACTTATGCCGGAAAAAACACTGGTTGAAAGCATTACCGCCACAGATAATGCTCACAATGAACTTATAAAGATAGAAAAACAAGCATTTGAATTAGTTCATAAAGGGCAATTAAAAGAAGCAACAGGGATATTATTAAGCCGGAATTACTCCGAACTGGAGATTTCAAATCGCAATGGAATTAATAAAACCCTGTCGCTTATCCAGGCTGCCATTAAAAATGAAATGGAACTGCAGCAAAAAAAGGTATATCTGACAATCCTGATTATGGCTCTTGTCATCACAATAATGCTTGCCTCATGGCTTTGGCTTCTAAAAACACTAAAAAAATACAATGATAAACGGCTACTTGCAGAGACGGCTTTGCTGGACTCAGAAGAGAAGTCACGGCTAATCGAGGAGAACTCACGTCAAACAGAAATCGGCAAACACCTTCAGACATGCAAAACTTTTAACGATTTTGGCAACACACTTACATCAAAACTTGCGCCTGTTCTGGGATTAGTTTATGGCGCTTTTTATGTAAGCAATGAAATGCACACCAATCTCCCGAGGGTTGGAGGTTATGCCTGTGACGATATTAACCATAACTCTGTTTTTGCCTGGGGCCGTGGACTTGTAGGGCAAGCGGCAATGGATAAGCGGGCAATTTCACTGCAACTTTCAGCCGATGACAACATCAGCACAGCTATCGGGCTGGGTAATATTATCGTGAAAAACGTATTGCTCGTGCCTGTCATACACATGGATGAGGTACAGGCTGTATTAGAGTTAGGTACTCTCGGCACTTTTAGTGACAAACAGAGAGCTTTTATAGATAGCTTTCTGCCTGTTGTTGCGATGAACCTTGAGATTTTGTCCTCTAACATAGAAACCCGTGAGCTGCTTGAAAAAACTCAGGCACAAGCGTCAGAACTTGCCGCATCGGAGATGCAGCTAAAGGCGCGCAGGGATGAATTGGAGGAAAGCAGGAAGGTTTTAGCTCAAGCTGAAGAGCGCAGCCGTCTTATTCTGACTTCTGTCAGTGACTGTATTGTGGGCACTGATACAGAGGGCCTGATAACATTTGCCAATCCTGCTGTTACAGCACTCTTAGGTTATCACGAAGATGAAATTATCGGCAAGTCAATGCACGCAGTAATGCACTATGCGAACTCAGATGGCAGAGAGTCTCCTGTGTCAGAGTGCACGATGTTTTTGACATCTCAGGATGGTCAAAGGCGGGTAGCTGACAACGAGGTACTGTGGCATAAAAACGGCACAGCACTTCCGGTAGAGTATTCAACCACAGCAGTCTATAAAGAAAACCAAATTGTTGGAACTGTTATCGTGTTCAGGGACATTACAGCACGCAAGCAAACTGAGGAGGCAATGCACCGTGCGCGTGAAATTGCCGAGGAGGCAACCAAAATGAAGTCCGACTTCCTTGCCAATATGAGCCACGAAATCCGCACACCGATGAATGCCATAATCGGTATGTCACACCTTGCCCTTCAGACAAATCTGGATACAAAGCAACGTAACTACATCAGCAAAGTGGATTCTGCAGCTAAGAATCTGCTTGGAATTATCAACGATATACTGGATTTTTCAAAGATAGAGGCCGGTAAGATGCAGTTTGAAAGCACAGATTTCTACCTTGAAGATGTAATGGAACACCTTGCAGACCTTTCTGTAATAAAGGCACAGGACAAGGGACTGGAGCTGCTCTTTAATATAGGAACTGATGTACCTACGGCCCTTAAAGGCGATCCGCTAAGATTAGGGCAGGTGTTGATTAATCTTGTTAATAATGCTGTTAAATTTACCGAAAAAGGTGAAATCACAGTGGGAGTCCACCGCATTGCCGATGAACCAGACAGCGTGCGTTTGCGCTTTGATGTAACCGATACGGGTGTTGGTCTTACAGAGGAACAGCGCAATAAATTGTTCACGGCCTTTACTCAGGCTGATAGCTCCACATCCCGCAAGTACGGAGGCACTGGGCTGGGACTTACGATAAGCAAGCGGCTGGTAGAGATGATGGAGGGAGAGATAGGGGTAGATAGTAGTCCAGGAGTTGGCAGCACATTTCACTTTACAGCTAAATTTGGTTTGCAATCTGAGCAGCGTAAGCTTACCACCTCATCTCAGGACGTGCAGAAACTGCGCATCATGGTAGTGGATGACAATAACAGCGCCAGAGAGATTCTGCTTTCTATGCTGATATCACTAAAGTTTGACGCCACAGCCGTAAGCAGCGGCTCAGAGGCAATAGCGCAGCTTGAGCAGGCACAAACTCAACAGAATCCTTACGGATTGGTGCTAATGGACTGGATGATGCCAGGCATGGACGGTGTGGAGGCCATAAAGCGCATACGCTCAAATACAAAAATCTCCCATACACCGTCTTTTATAATGGTGACTGCCTACAGCCGCGACGAGTTGGTGCTTCGATTAGAGGATACAAAAATAGAGGGTCTTTTGGTCAAACCTGTCAGTCCCTCAACCCTTCTGGACAGCATTCTTAACGCATTTGGCAAAAGCGCTGTCCATCGTCCGCGTAAACAGCAAAGGCAGGCCGATTACAAAGAGGCTGAGAAACTTCTCAGAGGCGCTTATCTGCTTTTGGTTGAAGACAATGCCGTGAATCAGGAACTGGCACTGGAAATTTTACAAACTGCAGGGATACGTGTTGATGTTGCAGAAAACGGATTTGAGGCGGTGGAAAAAGTTGGACAGGCAAACTATGACGGAGTGCTTATGGATTGTCAGATGCCTGTTATGGACGGCTTTGAGGCCACACGTAAAATCCGGCGGGACAAACGCTTTTCAGATATTCCTATTCTTGCCATGACTGCCAACGCTATGGAGGGTGATAAGGAAAGGTGCATTGAATGCGGTATGAATGACCATATTTCTAAGCCAATAGATATAGGACAGCTCTTTAAAACATTGGCTCGCTGGATTAAACCGAAAAAATCCACAGCTGGTGAAGCACCCGGTGTCACATCATCTCAGGAGGATACAGTGCCAGATATTGCCGGCCTTGAAACCAACAAGGCTTTAAACCGTGTTGGAGGCAATGTAAAGCTGCTGCAGAAACTGATCAGCCGTTTTAGTGAAACACAAGCCGATGTAATCACAAGGATTAAATCTGCAATTGACAACAAAGACACTGAAACAGCAGTCCGTGAAGCTCACACGCTTAAAGGGCTTGCCGGAAACATAGGTGCAGATGAGATGTTTAATTTGGCGGCTAACTTAGAAGGAATTCTGAATAAGGGTGAGACTCAGCGCCTGCCTCAGACGATTGAGGAGACAGAGATGGAACTCAAAAACCTGCTAAAGAGTATTTACGAGTGGATGCCGCACACTGAAGCAATAACTGAAATGACTGATACACCGGTAGATATGGAACTTCTTGCCTCCGACCTAAGAAAACTACACGCTCTGCTCTCTGAGGATGACTCAGAATCGGTTGATGCAATGAATGATGTAACAGACAGGCTAAAAGCTGTAGGACACTGGAGTGCTGCTAAAGGTGTGCAGGCAAGTATCTCAACGTTTGACTTTGAAGATGCTTTGGCTAAGCTCAACGAGATATTTCAAGTCATGGGAATATCCGTGTGATGAGGTTTAAATCTTTTATAACAGCGTGTTTGCTTCTTAGTGGCATAGTTTTTATTCAAAACGTATCAGCGGAGATTCACTCTGACAACAGAACGATTGAGTTGACTTCTGAGGAAAGGGCATTTCTTCAGACCATCAAACAGGTGCGTTTAGGGGTGGACTCGGCGCGACAACCGTTTGAGTTTATAACAGAAAAGGGTGTTTACTCAGGCATCAGTGCGGGCTTTATAAAGTTCTGTGCAAAGCGGCTTGGTATCAGTATTGTCTTAGTGCCGGGACTAAACGTGGGCGCTGCAATGAAGAAGTTGCAAGATGGCGAGATAGATATAATTCCAAAAATCTCCCCTAACCCACAGCGGGCAAACACTATCTTGTTTACTAAACCATATGCAACCTTTGCCTCAGTCATTGTCACCCGACAAAACGTCAGATACATAAGCGGAGTGGATAATCTTGAGGGGCTTAGGGTTGGAGTTTTGAAAGGTTTAATTGTTGAGAGCAGCATGAAGCATGACTATCCAGCGTTGCCTCTCATATCACTCCCGGATGTCCGCACAGCACTCCTTGAACTTTCCTCAGGGAACATTGATGTCTATATAGATAATATGGCTATGGTCTCCTATAACATAGACAGACTTGGCTTGAATAACCTTAAAATCGCAGCCCAAACCCCCTATGTCTATGACATGGCCTTTGGAGTGAGAAAAGACTTGCCGCTTTTAGCATCTGCTCTTGATAAGACTTTAGCCGGCATGTCCAAAAAGGAACGGGCTGAGATAACAGGGCGGTGGCTTACAGTGGAATACCGTTCCGGAGTTAACTGGAGGGTTTTTGGCCCTATATTAGCGGCATTGCTTGTTATAATCGTTTTTGTAGCTGTCTGGAACCGGAGGTTAAGAGCAGCAGTGTCAAAGCGGGATGCTGTTCAACATCAGCTTAAGGAGTATGCCCTCGAACTTGAGTCACGCTCTATGATTAAGTTGAAAGTCTCTCAAATCTCCTCAGCTCTTCAAAAAACTGTGACTTATGAAGAGCTGGCACAACAGTTTCTCTCTAATGCAGCACCGCTAATTGGCGCAGCTTATGGAACCTTATATGTTTATGATAAAAATGATAAGAAACTTAGGGCGGCAGGCGGCTATGGCTGTAACGCAAAAAACGAAAGTTTTGACATTGGACAGGGACTTATTGGGCAGTGTGCTTTTGAAAAAGAACCGATTATCATAACTGCACAATCAGGGTCAGACATTGTCATAAACTGGGGAATTGGCAAAGCTTCACCCGGTGAGATTATTCTTATGCCGGTTACTCAAACCTCTGTTCTGCTTGGTGTTATAGAGTTAGCTACCATAACTGCTTTCAACGCTGACGCCACAGCACTTATTGATGAACTTGTTCCCATAGTTGCTGTAAATATTGAGATCCTAAACCGTAACCTCAACACCGCACATCTGCTTGAGGAAACCCAGCAAATGGCCGACAAGCTGAACTCTCAGCAGAGACTGTTGCAGGAAATGGAAATCTGGTACCGCGGCATTATTGAATCTGCGCCTGACGGGATAATGGTTGTTAATCAATCAGGAGAAATCATTCTGACCAATTTTATGGCTGATAAAATCTTTGGCTATGAACATGGAGAGCTAATTGGTAAAACTGTTGAGGTTTTAGTGCCACGGGCTCTTGCACAATCACACGTGGGTAAACGAGATAGCTTCTTTAAGAGCAAAGAGACACGCCAAATGGGAAAGGGAGTTCACATTACAGGAGTACGTAAGGATGGTACTGAGTTTCCTGTAGATTTAGGGTTATCGCAATTGAGTGCAGATGGTATAAGGGATGTATGCGCCTGTGCTACAATAAGAGACATTACGGTGGCAAAGCGCTCAGAAGAGGAGTTACGGCAGCGCACGGATGATCTTGAGAGGTTTAGCCGTCTTACAATAGATCGTGAAGAGAGAATGATTGTGCTTAAGGAGGAGGTAAATACACTACTTGAGCAGATGAATAAGGGCAAAAAATACAAGATAGTGCCATTAGAAACTGTGACAATGTTATAAAAATACTGAGGGGGTAACATACTATGTTTAAAGAAGAAAGAGAAGAATCATTGTTTGATTGGGCTATGATAGGAGACGTTGAAGGTGGACGTCCAAATCTTGGGACCACCATGGATGTGACAGTCTATCGGCTCATGCAGTTTACACTGAGAGACGTCATAATTCAGGAGTTTGACGTTAAAACCGCCGACAGACTTTTTTATAAGGCAGGGGAACTGGCCGGAAGGGAACTCTTTAAGGCTGCTATCAAACAAAAGACTGATTTTAACGCATTTGTTAAAGAGCTGCAGGAACTTCTTGTTAAACTTAAAATAGGGGTCTTAAGAATAGAAGAGGCTGACATGAACAAGATGGAGTTTACTCTGACAGTTGCAGAGGACCTTGACTGCTCAGGACTTCCCGTGTGTGAGGAGACTATATGCACATACGACGAGGGTTTTATCAGCGGCCTCCTTCTTGAGTTTTCAGGCAAGAAGTTCGACGTAAAGGAGATTGACTGCTGGTGTTCCGGTGACAGGGTGTGCCGGTTTAAGGTTAAACCTGCGGCATAAAAGTAAATGTTACAAGTTAATGAAGATGACATAGATACGGTAACTGCCGCTTTTGCTGCGATTCTTAAAGGCAAAAAGCCAGGGACAATTGTACTGCCTGAGGACTACCCTGACAATGAAATCAGGCAGATGGCCAATTACATTAATAGGTTTATTGATGAGTATAATGAAGCAACTAACATGGCATATCATCTTGCAAATGGAGAGATTAATTTTCAACCGCATATGGGAAAAACTCTGATAGCCCAATCTCTCAAAGGGCTGCAAGCAAGCCTGAAGCATCTGACATGGACAACAAAGCAAATTGCCAACGGGGATTTCGATCATAAGGTTGATTTTATGGGTGAGTTTTCAGAGGCATTTAATAGTATGGCAGAGCAGTTGGACAGTGCATTTAAAGAAAAAATGCACACTATGGAGAAACTGCAAAGCCAGGTTATCGAACTTGCCAGAGCACAAAGAGCAATGTTAAACATTATGGAGGATTTTAAAGAAGCTAAAATGGAGGCTGATACAAAATTAGCTTTAAAAAAGATAAAATAGCAAGGGAGGAACCATACAATGGATACACCGGAATTTTCCAAACAACCAGTAGTGCTTGTTGTGGATGACACACCTGATAATCTCTCACTGATGAGTGAGATGTTAAAGGACAAATATAAAGTTAAACTTGCAAATAATGGCGAAAAAGCCCTTAAAATAGCAGCTTCACCTAATCCTCCCGATATCATTCTACTGGACATTATGATGCCGGTGATGGATGGCTATGAGGTTATGAAGCGGCTGCGCGCTGAGCCTATAACAACTGATATACCTGTGATATTTCTGACTGCCAAGTCCGAAATTGATGATGAACGCTACGGTCTTGAACTGGGAGCTGTGGACTATATTACAAAACCTGTCAGTCCGCCCATAGTGCTTGCCCGTCTGAAGACACATTTAACACTAAAACTGGCTCGTGATTTCCTGAAAGACAATAATGAATACCTGCAGGCAGAGGTAAAACGGCGCACTGAGGCTATAACTGCAGTTCAGGATGTTACCATACTGTCTCTTAGCTCATTGGCTGAAACCAGAGACAATGACACGGGCAATCACATCAGCCGCACACAAATGTATGTTACTGCATTAGCGAAACACTTAAAGGACCATCCACGTTTTAGCCAGTATCTGACTGAGGAGAATATTCGCTTTATAAATAAAAGCGCCCCTCTTCATGACATAGGCAAAGTGGGCATTCCCGATTCAATTTTGCTAAAGCCAGGTAAGCTTACTGACGATGAGTTTGAGGTGATGAAAAAACATGCTTCTTTAGGTAAAGGAGCCATAGAGAAGGCAGAATCAAAATTGGGGATAGAGGTGGATTTTCTGAAATTTGCCAAAGAGATAGCATATTACCATCACGAGAAATGGGATGGCAGCGGTTATCCTGAGGGAGTCTCAGCCGACGATATACCTGTGTGTGCGCGTCTTATGGCAGTTGCCGATGTGTATGATGCGTTAATTTCAAAAAGAGTCTATAAAACCGGAATGTCTCACGAAAAAGCACGGGAAATTATAACAGGGGGAAAGAACACTCAATTTGACCCCGATGTTGTAGAAGCGTTTTTGACTATAGAGGAGGAGTTTAAGGCTATTGCAGATAAGTTTAATGATTCAGAAGAACACGGTCATTAACTTATACTTCTTAAAATCAAAAAATAGGAAAGGATGGTAAAAAATGGACGACCTTGAGAAATTAAAATCACTTATTCACCACTGGCGGCATCACAACGATGATCATGCGCACTCGTATCTGGACTGGGCAGAGAAGATGGCTTCCGCTGGGCGCGATGATCTCTATCACGTGCTTGTCAGGATTTTCACAGATGCCAGGAAAATAAATGAACTCTTTGATGAGGCGGCAAAAATTTTAGAGGCCGATACCCATTCGCATTGAAAAATATAATCGTTATGCTCTATTACGGCATAAGAGTCGGATGGACAAGAAAATCGAACTCTTACATAAAATAAAACAAGCACTCTATGGCAGAGTGCTTAAACCACTTAAAAGAAAGTTGTTTCAGAAAAGGTCGCACGCTTTTATAAAACGAAAGGACTATGAAAAATGGATACACCGTAATGAGCCGTCAGTTAACAAAAACAACTCAAAAAAAACAACCGATTTCAAATATAAACCTTTACTTGCTGTTGTCATTGTCTCAGATTCTGCCAATGACAAAATCCGTTCACAAATACTGGAGTCGTATTCCAACTGTAATTTCTACCTCGTTACTGAAACCTCCGTAACAGATACGATACGCAAACTATCCGATGAGGATTACATATTGCATATCGGAGGGCATTGCTTGTTAGCTCCCTCAGCATTAAATACCTACATAGCAGCACTTAATGACACTCCTGATGTTGACTTCATATTTTCCGACCATGATTATATAAGCCATGAGAAAAACAAACGGTTTTGTCCTGTGTTTAAACCATCCTCTCTGGAGTTTGAAACGCTGTGCAGTTTTAATTATGTGGGAGACGTGTGGGTCATTCGGAGAGAGTTTTTACGCAGTTTTACACTTTCAGATGCCGCGTGTTTAACTTATGCTGTGTCTCTTTATGTGTGCGCAATGAAAGGGCTAACTCTCCATCTGCCAAAAGTGCTCTATCATGTAATGGTAGAAAGGGACGATGAAAGCACAATCAGATTTTCAAGCGGCTGCAAGGATATTTTATCATCTCATATTAAAAACACTACTGATATGGACTTTACCATATCTGAGGTCAACCCTCATGGAATGTACCGTATTAATTACGTTTTAAAATCAACTCCGTTTGTTTCCATCATAATTCCAAATAAAGACAACAGCGCGCTTCTAAAAAAGTGTATTGACTCAATTTACACAAAGAGCACCTACTGTAACTATGAAATACTGATAGCCGAAAACGGCAGTGTTGACAACGAAACATTTTCATTATATGAAGAGCTTAAACAAAAGACAAACAGGTTAAAAGTAATAACTATTCCTGGCGCATTCAACTACTCGGCTGTAAACAACCGTGCCGTGTTGGAATCTTGTGGAGAGTTTTTGATTTTTCTCAATAATGACACAGAGGTGATAACGCCCGGGTGGATTGAAAAGCTACTCTGTTATGCACAAAAACCCGGCACAGGCACCATTGGTACAAAACTCTATTACTCCGACGGCACAATTCAACATGCCGGTGTGGTGTTGGGGTTTGGAGGCATTGCCGGAGACCCGTATCAGGGCACAGACGGTAAAAGTGACGGATACCTGTATGCCCTTAGGATTGTCAGAAATGTATCTGCCGTAACCGGAGCATGTCTTATGGTAAGAAGAGAGCTATTTAACCGCATTAACGGCTTTGATGAAAACCTTTCTATCGCCTATAACGACGTTGACCTGTGTTTGCGGTTAAATGCCCTTGGATTTAAGACAGTATGGACGCCTGAGTGTGAGCTCTATCACTATGAATCTAAGAGCAGAGGATACGAAATTACTACCGAAAAGAAACATAGGCTTAAAAGAGAATCGGATATTTTTAACAATAAATGGCCATCCCCGTATTAAATTACTTTTTTGAATCCATGTTTTTCATAAGCTTTTTTTGTTATAATTATCATCCAATTTTAAGTTGATTTAGATATTCAGAGAGAGAGGGTGTGTGCATAATGGTCAAAACATTTAACATAAATGACTCAGTGGCAAAGCTTGTAGATAAGACAACGTTTTTGAAAACTCTCAACTACATTGACTCAGGCCAACTGAAAACACCGTATCTGGTTATTGACGGGGATAAACTAGCCAGAAATGCCGCCACTATCGGTAAAGGAATACAAAATAGCAAGGTGTTCTACGCCGTTAAGGCTAATCCAGCCCAGAATGTCTTGGATTTCCTCAACCGGCAAGGCACAGGGTTTGAAATATCATCAATGGGTGAGTTACACGTGTTGGCTGCTCTTAAAATTGCCCCGGAGAGGATAATATCAAGTAATCCGGTTAAAATTCCGGATTTTATCGCGGCAGCCCACAATTATGGCATACGGATGTTTTCACTGGATTCAACGGCTGAGGTCAAAAAAATATCAGCTCTTGCGCCGGGAAGCAGTGTCTATGTGCGGCTTTCCGTACCGAATGAGGGCAGCGAGTGGCCGTTAAGTAAAAAGTTTGGGGTGGAAATTGAGGATGCGGTATCATTAATCCTAATGTCTAAAGATTACGGACTAAATCCGGTTGGAGTCACCTTTCATGTGGGCTCACAGTGTAACAACGTGTATAACTGGAACATAGCAGTGGATAAAGCGGGGCTTGTCTTTGACATGGCGGCACAAGCGGGAGTTTCTCTCAGTGTGCTTAACATTGGCGGAGGGTATCCGATAAAATATACAAGGGATGTACCTGGGGTTCAGGTAATAGAGCAAAACATTAATAAACTAATCACACAAAGATTTGGCAAAACTATGGAGGTTCATCTTGAGCCAGGGCGCTCTATGGTTGGTGATGCAGGCATTATGGTGTCAAGGGTTACAGGGAAAGCGGACAGGCTGAATGAGAAATGGCTATACATTGATGTCGGAGTGTTTAACGGGCTTATGGAGAGCATCGGTGGAATTAAGTACAGCTACATTGTTGAAACAACTCCACAGACAGCCGCCAAACAGAACTGGGTGCTTGCCGGGCCCAGTTGCGACAGCTTTGACGTTATAGATAAAAACGTGTATCTGAATGAGCCTGAGCCCGGCGATATGGTTCTTATTATTTCCGGCGGAGCTTACACAATTTCGTACGCATCGGAGTTTAACGGCTGTGCTATTCCTCACACTGTAATTGTATAAAACGTTTAAAAAGATAAAAGGAGGCAATGTTAAAATGATAAAATTTATCGAACAAGAACCGTACTCACCTATTGCCCACACGTATGAAGTAGAGAAAATTCTTCACAAGGAAAAGAGTAAATTTCAGGAATTAACGGTAATACAAAATCCATTTTTTGGGCGGATGCTTTTGTTGGACGGAATCGTGCAGATAACAGACAGGGACGAGTTATTTTATCATGAGATTCTTACCCAAATCGTTATGCACGCTCATCCGGAGCCAAAGCGGGTAGTAGTAATAGGGGGCGGAGATGGCGGCGTAGTAAAAGAGGTACTTAAGCACAAGAGCGTAGAGAAGGTCTATTTTGTAGAGATAGATGAGGCAGTTATCAGAGTTTCACGGGAGTTTTTTCCGTCAGTTTCTGAAAAGGTGGATGACCCAAAGGTGGAGATAAAAGTCATGGATGGCGCCGAGTTTGTAAGAAGTGTTAAAAATATAGATATCACGATAGTTGACTCCACAGACGTCATTGGTTTTGCGCGAACACTGTTTACAAAGGAGTTTTTTGAAAACGTGAAAAACTCGATGAATTCCAACGGGATGTTCGTAACGCACACGGAATCGCTTCACTTTCATAAAGACATTGTAATCGAGATGCAGGAAAACCTTAAAAAGGTTTTCCCAGTGGTAGATCTCTATACCCAGTGCATAGCAACGTATCCCGGCAATTGGTGGACTTTTGCGGTAAGCACAAACGGCCTTAATCCGCGTCAGATGAGGCAGCCTTTTGAAATAGAAACTAAATACTATGACGATGAAATCCATGAGCGCCTCTTTGTAACAAAAAAGTTCTACAACAAGTTAATCAACAGGGAACTTAAGTGGTAGGCTGTTTGTCGGGTGGTCGATTCTTTCAGTTATAGACAAAACCGTAAGTCTGTTTGTATACTTTTATTATGGACACCGCTGAGAGAGATTTAGACTTAACGAAAATCATCAACATAAGAGGGGCTTTAGACTATGGCACGGCAACCTAAAACGCAAACATCAGGAGAGGCTTTCAGGTATTTAGCCAATGCACGGGATATTTTAAAGCACACAAAGATAGAAGATGACATTTGGATAAGAAACCTGTTTGTGAGGCTTTTGGAACGGCTTATTTAGCAGTATTGGAGGCTATAAATAAGGCATTAATTGAAAAAGGGCTCACGCAAAAAGAATTGCCGAAATCTGTGGACTGTTACAGGGCTGCCTTAAAAAAGTTTATATCCTTACATAACGGGAAACTTATGAGAGAGTTTGAGTTGCTATATGAAACGTTACATATCTGCGGTTATTACAGATGCCTTATTTACGGAGTGGATTTAATAAAGGATTCTTTTAAACATACTGAGAACTTTATAAACAAACTCGTTGTCCACTAAAACCAAAGCAATATATTAATTCTCTATTCCAAAGAAAAAGCCAAATGGCATCGCAATAGTTTGTTTGTCAATAGCGACAAGCTCTGTACCAGGATATAACAAAACTGATATGACATGCCTTCCCTTAAGGTTTTTTGCACATTCCTTAAGAGCTGACATGTCTGAGTTGTCAAGTTTGTTTGACCATTTTACCTCAATGGCAACAATTCTCTGTCCGTGTTCAATAAGAAAGTCAACCTCGCCACCAGTATAGGTGCGCCAGTAATACAGATGATACCGCATATCTCCAAGGGCTATAAGTTTTCTCAGTTCAGATGCTGCCCATGTTTCAACTAATGCTCCTACCCTGCCCTGACGCTCAAGTGTCTCCCAGTCCTCCACTGCACAAAGATGGCAGGCTATGCCACTGTCGCTGAAATACATTTTTGGCATTTTTATAAGCCTTTTACCGATATTTACAAAATACGGCCGGATAAAATATATCTGGTAGGTGGTTTCAAGAAGGCCTATATATCGTCTGAGTGTAGTTAACGATAATCCCATTTCCCTTGATATCTCAGAGAAATTGATAATTTGTCCTGTCCTGAATGAAAGGAGGCTTAATAACCTGTTAAAATCAGGCAGATGTTCGATGGCCGCTATGTCTCTTATGTCTCGTTCAATATAGGTCTGTCTGTAAGAGTCAAACCACCGCCTGCGGGCTCTGATTGATGTCATTTGTGAAGGGGTTGGATAACCGCCTGCAAGTACTAGATGTTCAATTTCTTTCCTTCTGTCAGGAAATGTGTAATTTTTCCATTTTTTTAACAGAGTAACTGCATCCTCCGCTGCAAAAAGCTCTCCAACGATTGTTGGAGGTTTCTTATTTGTTATCTCCGACCACATGAAAGGGTGAAGCTCATGGAGCGCTACCCTGCCGGCAAGCGTCTCTGATACCTTTGCAAGGGTCATCAGGTTGGCAGAACCGGTTAGAAGGTATTGTCCTGGCTTTTGGTTTTTGTCAACAACGCTCTTTATTGCACGCATGAGGTCAGGTGCCCTTTGTACCTCATCAATTATTGTTGGCACAGGTGTTGCGTTCATAAATCCGTCAGGGTCATTAAGTGCAGCATCAAGGGTAACACGTGTATC
>JADFYB010000098.1:0-4334 GCA_015233245.1 Nitrospirota bacterium
TTTGATGAAGCTACCAGTAAAGTAACTACCGGCATGGCAAATATATAACATCTTAATAATAAAGGTATTTCTGTTTTTTGCAGTTAATTCTAAGTCAGATTGACGGTACATTTTTTCAGAAAAAGGGAAAAGTTTTCCGGAATCTCAACATTGTGTTTATAATTTAGATTTATACTTATAATTTAGATTATAATATGCTATAAGGCTGGAGGAGGGAGTGGTATAAATGCAAAACATATTGATAGTTGATGATATGGTGGAAAATCTCCTTGTACTGGAAACTCTTCTTGACCAGGCAGACGTAAATATAGTAAGGGCGATAAATGGTAAAGAGGCGCTGTGGAAACTTCTGAGCGATGAGTTTGCCCTTTTAATACTTGATGTAAATATGCCTGAAATGAATGGCTTTGAGGTAGCAAACCTAATCAGAACCAACAAGAAAACCAGGACGCTTCCAATAATTTTTATAAGTGCTACAAACATAGATGAAACATTTGTTTTTAAGGGTTATAATCTGGGTGCCGTAGATTATTTAGTAAAACCGGTCAAAGACACAGTTTTAAAAAGCAAGGTAAGCATATTTCTTAAACTTGACAAACAAAGGCGGACAATAATTGAACATTCACAACAACTGCGTAAAGCAAACGAGGAGTTACGGCTTCAAAGTGAAATATTGGCTAACGTATCAGAAGGTGTCATACTCATTAAAGCCTCCGATGGAACCATTTTGTTTACTAACCCAAAGTTTGAGCAGATGTTCGGTTACAATGAGGGAGAGCTAATTTGCAGGAATAACCCTGTTGTCAATGCTCCTACTGATAAAACCCCTGAGGAAACAGCAATGGAAATTCAGGATTCATTGAACAGAAACAATGTCTGGCATGGTGAACTACGTAATATAAAAAAAACAGGTAAAATTTTTTGGTGCTATGCAACCGTTTCTACTTTTGACCACCCAAAGTACGGCAAAGTGTGGATAGCTGTTCACAATGATATAACACAAACTAAGAGAGCACAGGAGGAGGTAAAGACAGAAAGGGACAAACTTAAAATGATAATGGAGACAATGCAAGACGGCGTCCTTATAACAAACCTGGAATATGGTATTGAGTACGTCAATGAAGCTATATCAAAGATCTTTGGAGAGGTAAACGGGCGTAAATGTTATGAGTATTTTCATAATGACACAAAGCCCTGCCAGTTGTGCAGAAGTGACGAGGTGTTTTCAGGTAAAAACATTGTCCGGGAGGCATATTCACCTGTAAGCAATAAAACATATTCGATCTTTGAGACCCATATTAATAATCTTGATGGAACATTGTCCAAGTTTGAAGTCTCTCACGATATTACGGATATTAAAAATGCTCAGGAGATAATGAAAAGA
Organism: Nitrospirota bacterium; assembly: GCA_015233245.1. Taxonomy (GTDB): domain Bacteria; phylum Nitrospirota; class Thermodesulfovibrionia; order Thermodesulfovibrionales; family Magnetobacteriaceae; genus Magnetomonas. The sequence continues at coordinate 1,385 of JADFYB010000098.1, forward strand.
GAGCTGGATCTACAAAGCGCTATTGCAGAAGTATCAGGGGCATTATTATCTGCTGATAAAAGTATATATGATATAGCACAGATAGTGCACAAACAGGCTATGAAACTTACCTCAAGCGCTCACGGCTTTGTGTCCGAGGTTGATACAGAAACTGAGGAGGTCATAACACATGCTTTGAAAGGTTGTATTCCCTCCGGGCACATTCCATTGGAGAGGTTTCTTTCTACTCCTGCTGTGATTGGTGATACGCTTATTGGACAGATAGCTCTTGCTAACCCGGAGAAAGATTATACCGATGAGGATTTAAACATCATAAAACGTCTTGCAACAATTTATGCAGTTGCAGTTGAGCGTAAACGAATTGAAGAGCAATTGAAAAACTTAAATAATCATCTCGGGGCAATGGTAGAGGAGGAGATCGAAAAAAGACGAACTCATGAGCAGATGCTGATTCAACAGTCTAAGATGGCAGCCATGGGGGAGATGATAGGATTAATTGCCCACCAGTGGAAACAGCCGCTAAATGCTGTAGGATTAACGATACAGGATATAAGAGATACTTATGAGTACGATGAACTTAATGAACAATATCTCGATAAGTCAGTTGAATCCATGATGGCACAGTTAAGTTTCATGTCAAAGACGATAGATGATTTCAGGAATTTCTTTGTACCCTCAAAGTTAAAAGTCCGGTTTAATGTAAAGACAGCTATAGAGGAATTGCTGTCAATGTTTGCAAATATACTTATCAAAAACAATATAAAAGTTTCTGTTCAAACAGACAGCGATACGTTATTTAGTACTTTTGGCTATCCAAATGAATTTAAGCAGGTGGTGCTCAGTATTTTAAATAACTCAAGAGATGCAATTGCCGCAATAAAGACAAATGGCAGTGAAATCAAAGGTTGTATCACAATTAATATAAGTAACAACGAAGACAAATCCAGGGTCATCGTTTTAATAGGAGACAACGGCGGAGGAATTGCCGATGATATTATAGGAAAAATTTTTGAGCCTTATTTTTCAACTAAAGAAACTGATGGCTCAGGGATTGGGCTTTATATGTCAAAGACGATAATAGAGACAAATATGGGCGGCAGTTTAACAGTGCGTAATATCAATGGTGGAGCGGAGTTTGTGATAAGTCTGGATGTTTATGCGGTTGACCTCGGCAAATAGTTTTAGCATCACGTAATTTCAATCTCCTTCAGGTCGTGTGCCGTAGTATCAGTTATATCATAAAGAAAACCACTGTGCTGACCGATAAGTGAGTATAGTTGCCTGATGATGGTTTTTATGCTAAAATTGAGTTAAGAGGTGTAAAATGGACAAAGATGCCATTGAAAAAGTCATAGGGAAAGTAAGAGAAGGGCTTAAACCTGAGGGCGGCGACATTGAGTTAATAAACGAAAAGGACGGGGTTTTATACGTCCGGTTAACCGGTTCCTGTGAGAGTTGTCCAATGTCGGGGTTAACTATGACAAACTGGGTAGAAAAAACGCTTTTAGAGGGACTTCCCGGATTAAAAGGTGTAAAGGCTGTCTGAGTATGCGCCGTTTACAGGTCGTTTCCCTTGTATCTGTGTGTTTGCTCTTGTTAGTGCAAGCAGCAGCGGGGGCTAATGCCAAAAACGAAATTAAAGATGTACGGGTATTTTCTTCAAAACAATATACACGCGTAGTTATAGATCTGCTCACCACCCCTGTCTTTAAAGAAGGGGCTATCCCTGACGCTAAGAAAATTTACTTTGACCTGCAGGATTCCGTCCTGAGAGCGACGTCTGTGAAGTCTAAGGATATATCTAATGCTGTCATTAAAAAGGTACGCTTAGGACAGTTCGATCCGACCACGGTAAGAATTGTTTTTGATCTCGACAACTACACTCAGCACAGGGTGTTTACCTTAACAGATCCTAACAGAATAATTATAGATGTATATGCTGCTAAGGAAAAAACTGAACCTCTGCCTGTAGAGTCAAAATCAGGAGTCGAGGAAACCTCTGCAAAAAAAGACCAGCCATTAGTTAAGGAAAAAACCAAAGCTAAGGAAAAAACTGAACCTCTGCCTGTAGAGTCAAAACCAGGCACCGAGGAAACCTCTGCAAAAAAAGACCAGCCATTAGTTAAGGAAAAAACCAAAGCTAAGGAAAAAACTGAACCTCTGCCTTTTGAGGCTAAACCAGGCACCGAGGAAACCTCTGCAAAAAAAGACCAGCCATTAGCTAAGGAAAAAACTAAAACTAAGGAAAAAACTGAACCTCTGCCTTTTGAGGCTAAACCGGGCACCGAGGAAACCTCCGCAAAAAAAGACCAGCCATTAGCTAAGGAAAAAACCAAAACAGGGGAGAAAGTTAAAGCCGAGCAAAAGGCCAAACCAGAAGAGAAAGCTAAAGCTGAAGAGAAAGTTAAAACCGAGTCAAAAACCACAGATGAGGATGTGGCAAAAATTGAGGAAAAGGTCAAAGCTGAACTAAAGTCTAAACTTGAGGAAAAGTCTAAAAAATCTGACAAAGTTAAGACTGCCAGTCAAAAACACTCTGATAAGCCAAAGACATCTGTCAAAGATAAGGGGAAAAAGGGCAAGGACAGTGATATTGCGGTGCAGGAAATTGAGAAAAAAGTGGAGAGTGAGACTTTTACCCGTAAAAAGATAGTGATAGACCCTGGACATGGCGGCCATGACACCGGGGCCATAGGTGTAACCGGCCTTCAGGAAAAAGATGTTGTGTTAGAGGTAGCTAAAAAAACTGCTACTATTTTGAAAGAAAAATATATGTATGATGTAACCCTTACGCGTGATGATGACACGTTCATCTCCCTTGACGAAAGAGCCGCCATAGCAAACGGTAAAAACGCTGATTTGTTTGTCTCCATTCATGGTAATGCCAATAATTCTCCCTCGGTGCGAGGTTTAGAGACGTACTTTCTCAACTTTTCTAACAGCGAGGAGT
>JADFYB010000098.1:4434-10431 GCA_015233245.1 Nitrospirota bacterium
CCCTCGGTGCGAGGTTTAGAGACGTACTTTCTCAACTTTTCTAACAGCGAGGAGTCAATGAAAGTAGCTGCCCGTGAAAACGACATCTCAGTAAAACGAATGAAAGAAGTGCAATCGGAACTGGGGCTTATTCTGGCCTCACTGGCACGTGAGACCAAACGTGATGAATCCCTCCGGCTTGCCCACTACTTACAAAACTCACTGTACACGTATCTGAGGAAAAAACATAAGGATATAGTGGATCATGGCGTAAGACAGGCGCTTTTTTACGTTTTAGTCGGTGCTAACATGCCCTCAGCCCTTGTCGAAATTTCATACCTTACAAACCCTGATGAGGAAAAGCGCCTGAAAACTGACCAGTACAAGGACGAAATTGCCGCCTCCCTTGCTGCAGGCATTAACAAGTACATGACCTCGCTGCCAGGAGCACCGGAGTATGCAAAGGCTACCGGAGCCAAAAAGAGACTCAACTAATGATAAAAACCTGTTTTAAGCTCTCATTTTATTTATTATCTACGGTCTTAATTTTCACACTGTCTAATCTGAAGTTTTTTGTTGTATTAAGTGCGGTTGCAGGCTTACTCTGTCTGATTTCTTCTGAAAAACGCTATCGCACGGGAGCTCTTCCCATAGGGTTGTTTCTTACCGCCACGTTTCTTAGTAACGCACTGTTTTCAGACGGATTATTAGTGGGCTCTTTCTTAGGAATATACGTATCTGAGGAGGGACTCAAACTTGCAATGCTGCGGACATCAAGAGTGTTTCTCATGATATTTGGCGCTAAGCTGCTTATGATTTATGTAACACCAGCAGAGCTCAGGGAGGCACTTGGTAAAATTCTGTCACCTCTTCGGAAACTAAAAATTCCGGTTGATGACTTTATGGAAATCCTCACTCTTACCATGCTTGCAGTTCCGCTTTTAAAAACCCACTTAATAGAATCATTTAAGGCAAAAGATGCTCAAAATACAAACGGCAGCCTGATGGCTAAAGCCCGCACTGCTGCCTCTTTACTGGTTCCCACACTGATAACGATTATAACCTCACCGGAGATAATTTTCAAAGAAACCAAGACCCTTTAGGGATTTTTCACTACATAATTAAAAGTAAGGAGAGGCATAAGACTATGGACGGTTTTGTGATTAAAAATGCACTTGTTTACGACGGTACGGGAACAGCTCCGGTAAGGGCTACAGTAGGGGTTAAAAACAGTAAAGTGTCGTTTGTCTCAGAGAGTTTTGTAAATAACGGGCTACATTCAATTGATGCAGAAAATATGGCACTGGCCCCTGGCTTCATTGATGTCCACAGCCACTCGGATTTCAGCATTTTTAATTACCCTGATGCAAAATCCAAGCTTCTGCAGGGAGTTACAACGGAGGTAAACGGTAACTGTGGTTTTTCTGCCTCCCCTATATTAAATGATGCCAAAACACAGATGGAAAAAGAGTTCACATCCTGCGGGATAGAAACGCGTTGGGAGAGCAGGGCTCAGTACACAAGTGCGCTGGCGGAGTTTCCAATTGGCTTAAACATTGCCACTTTGACAGGGCACGGTAACATAAGGGGCTCTGTAATGGGCTACGAAAACCGCAAACCAACAGGGGACGATCTTAATCAGATGGCCGATGCCTTAAAAGAACAAATCAACCTCGGATGCCGCGGAATGTCCACAGGGCTTATTTACCTACCCGGGGCTTTTTCTGATAGCACCGAGATAATTGAAATAATAAAACGTTCCGGATTAAAAAATATAATTTATGCCTCACACATGAGAAGCGAGGGCGACAAGCTTCTTGAGTCTATAGAGGAAACCCTTGAAGTGGGACGGCAAACCGGAGTAAAGGTTCAAATTTCACATCTTAAAACATCCGGCAAGCGCAACTGGCATAAGATCGGGGATGTTATTAAGGTTATCAGGCAGGCCTCCGCAGATGGCATACGAGTGACCTGTGACCGCTATCCATACAGCGCCTCTCAAACCTCACTGGATGCCGTGCTTCCCTCGTGGATTTATGAGGGCGGTGATGAGGCTGAATTACAAAGGCTTAAAGACAAGCAGTATATCCTCCGCCTGAAAGAAGATTTGGCACACATTGTCAATGATTTATCCTATTGGGACTCTGTTATGGTGTCAACAGTAAGAAGCGATAAGAATAAGTACATGGAGGGTAAGACAATTGGGGAGCTGTGCCGGATAAAACAGGAGAAACCGCTTGAGTTTACTGTGGCACTTCTTATAGAGGAACAGTTAAAGGTGGATGCTATTTATTTTTCATTAAGTGAGGATAACTTAATGGAAATCCTTCAGCTTCCTAATTGTATGGTTGGCTCAGACAGTTCGTTAAAGTCAATGGATAGCACAGGGGGCGGCAAGCCGCATCCGAGGGGTTTTGGGAGTTTTCCCAGATACATTAGAAAGTATGTCTTAGATGAGGCACTGATGCCGCTTGAGACAGGAATAAGAAAAATTACAGCCGCCCCTGCTGAAACGTTTAATCTTAATGGGCGCGGAATAATAAGAGAGGGTGCTTACGCAGATTTAGTCATTTTTTCTGTATCGGACATAAAAGATTGCGCAACATATGAAGCACCTCATACACCTCCCACAGGAATACGCTACGTGTTTGTTAATGGACAGATGGCTGTAAACGAAGGCGTCTTTACAGGAACAAAGGCTGGTATGATATTATAACGTGGTGCAGGTAAACAAATTTTATATAGTTTCCCTTGTAATTCTGATTTTAGTATTTGGGTTTCTGAGTTATCAGGTTATGGAGCCGTTTCTTACGGCCATAGCCTGGGCTCTGGTTTTAGGGATAGTGTTTTATCCGCTTTTTTTGTTAATCGGCAGGGTAGTTAAGTGGAGGGTTGGAGCTTCACTGATAACACTTTTCATAATTGTCTTTATGATAGCCGGACCAATTTTTTACATGTTTATGCTAATGGGAAAAGAGGTCAAACTTCTTATTGAGTACTTAAACGATACCAACTACGAAAGCATTACCCATGTGTTTACACTAAGGCCTGTAACATGGTTTCTTGAGCATGTGCATGTTAAGCCGCCAAACAGTGATTTAGACATAAAAGCTCTGATTAATGAAAACGTGGTAAAAATCGGGCAAAACATCATGCCTCACCTTACGTATGGAGTCAAAAATGTTTTTATTGGGATTTTAAACTTTACGATAATGGTATTTACCTTGTTTTTCTTTTTCATAGACGGTCCGCGCTTTATAAATAAGATAATGGCACTCTTGCCTTTTTCCAAAAGCCACAGGGCACGGCTCTCCAAAGAGATAAAGGACATGGTCATATCGGCCATATACGGGGGGGTTGTAGTGTCGTTTTCACAGGGCATTGTGGCAGGGTTGGTGTTTTATTTTCTGGATGTTAAAGCACCGGTGCTTTTGGGTACGTTTACAGTTTTGATGTCATTTATACCGGGCGGCGCTGTAGCAGTGTGGGGAGTGGTGGATATTATACTTTTCCTTAACGGCTCATACACACACGGGATTATACTTTTGCTTGCCGGCACATTCGGCATCAGCATGATTGACAACATTCTCAGACCGATAATTGTAAGCGGCAGAACAAATGTGCCAGTGTTGATTATATTTTTTGCAGTCATTGGAGGCATCAAAGAGTTTGGGATGGTTGGGATAATAATGGGCCCTCTGGTGCTTGTGCTGTTTGTATCGCTTGTTGAAATTTTCAGAACAATTGAAGAGGAAAACGCAACCTGACAAGAAAACAAAAGTAGCTTGTAAGTGACAGGTAAAAATTATTTAACGCTGCTAGGAAATGGTTGTTAACTCTTTAAGTTTAATGGCCTCGTCCTGAGTGTTAAGAGCATCAACGATTTCATCAATTGCGCCCTCAAGAATAAGGTTTAGCTTGTGTAGAGTCAGACCGATTCTGTGGTCCGTTACCCGGTTTTGCGGGAAATTGTAAGTTCTGATTCGTTCACTTCTGTCGCCTGTACCGACTTGAGATTTTCTATTGTCAGCGCGTTCTTTCTCTATCTTTTCCAGCTCCATATCATAAAGCCTCGAACGGAGAACTTTCATTGCCCGTATTTTGTTTTTAAGCTGAGAACGCTCATCCTGACACTGCACTGTTACGCCTGTTGGGATGTGGACAATTCTGATTGCCGAATACGTGGTGTTGACTCCCTGACCGCCTGGGCCAGAGGAGCAAAACGTGTCCACCCTTAAGTCCTTTTCCTCTATCTTAAAATCTATCTCCTCAGCCTCCGGCAGCACTGCCACAGTGGCAGCCGATGTGTGAATCCTGCCAGAGGCCTCTGTCACTGGCACCCTCTGCACCCTGTGCACCCCGCTTTCGTACTTAAGGCGGCTATAAGCTCCCTTTCCAGATATCCCTGCAACCATCTCGCGGTTACCGCCAAGGCCGGTTGGGTTAGAGTCTATAACGTCCACTTTCCAATTCCTGCCCTCAGCGTAACGGCTGTACATTCTGAATAAATCGGTGACAAAGAGGGCTGCCTCCTCGCCGCCCGTGCCTGCCCGTATTTCAAGCACCACGCTTCTTTCATCGCGTGGATCTTTAGGCAACAGCATGAGTTTGAGATTATTTTCAAGCTCAGGCCTCTTTACCCTGAGCTCCTCTAATTCATCTTTAGCCAGTTCCTTGAAATCATCATCCGTAGCACTCCGAAGCAGCTCCTCAGCCTCCTCTATATCAGAAAGCACCTTTTTATATTCCGTGATTTTCCCCACTATTGGCTCAAGATCGGAACACTCCTTTGAATACTTAAGTGAATCCTTGTGGGATGCCATAACTTCAGGTTCGGCAAGCTTACTGCGGAGCTCCTCGTACCGTGCCTCTATGCTTTGAAGTTTATCGAGCATTCGCCGCCCCGCCAGTCTCCGGCAGTACCTCTAAAAGAGCACGCAGAGCTACCTCAACCTGTGAGTCATTGGGCTCCTTTGTTGTTATGCGCTGCAGAAGCAGCCCAGGTGCTATTAAAAACCGTATTAACGGATTTGAACTCATTTTAGCAGATAATCTCAGGGTTTCATAAGAAATTCCGGCTATCAACGGTATCATAACCACTCTTGAGGCAAATTTCATATAAAAACTCCACTCTTTTGGTATCAAAGAGAAAATCAGTATGCTCATAATCATAACTATAAATAGAAAACTGGTGCCGCATCGAGGATGATGTGTGCCAAATGGCCGTATCTCATCCAGCGTCATACCGGTTTTTGCCTCATACGCAAAGATAACTTTGTGCTCTGCGCCGTGATACTCAAAAATTCTGCGCATATCTTTCCACAAGCTTACAGCATAGACATAGATGATGAAAAACACCACTCTTACCACCCCATCCACTGCATTAAACACAAAGGAGCTGTCATTAACGGCTGAGACAAAAACTCCCATCGCTTTGGTCAGATATAAAGGGAGGTAGAGAAACATCCCTATTGCAAGTACAAAAGCACTGACCATGGTAAGCAGCATAGACAACGGTGAGATTGGTTTATCATCACCCTCATAAGCCTTAGCGGCTGAGTACTCAATTGCCTTTATGCCAAGGACAAGGGACTGCAAAAGAGCCACAACCCCGCGTAGCACGGGCAATTTGAGGAGTTTTGGCAAAGGCTTAAGTTGCTCCTTTTTGACATGAATCTCCCCTTTAGGATCCCGCACAGCAACCGACCACAGATCCTTTGATTTCATCATCACGCCCTCAATAACAGCCTGACCGCCTATTTTCATATGTGTGTACCGCTATTTTTTTGTAGTTGCGTACTTCCTCCTGAATTTCTCCACACGCCCTTCGGCATCTACGATTTTTTGTTTACCTGTATAAAAAGGATGGCAGGCTGAACAAATATCCACTGTTATTGTTGGCCGTGTTGACCTTGTCTCAAAAGTACTGCCACAGGCACACGCTACCTTAGCTACATTGTACTTCGGATGTATTCCTTCTTTCAACTTATTAATACCTCCACAAGAATTTTTCCAACC
>JADFYB010000099.1:0-5034 GCA_015233245.1 Nitrospirota bacterium
TAAGACTGATTTCCTTTAATAAAAACACTGGTTTTTCACATGCCTGTAATGCGGCAATCAGAGCCTCAGAGAGTCCTTATGTGGCTCTTTTAAATAACGATACCGAGGTTTCCCCTCAATGGCTAACTGCACTTGTTGAAGCAATTAATAATGATGAGACAACAGGGATGGCGGCCTCAAAAATTTTGCTTAATAAAACCACAATAGACTCCACAGGAATGTTTATATATCCGGACGGTATAGGACGGCAAAGGGGTAGGGGAGAGATCGATGTGGGACAGTATGACGATAAAACCGAAATTCTTTATCCAAGCGGCTGTGCCTGCCTCATAAGGCATAAAATGCTTGATGACACAGGTCTTCTTGATGAGGATTTCTTTGCCTACTGCGAGGATGTGGATTTGGGACTAAGAGGCAGGGCTGCTGGCTGGGGCGCTGTTTACGCCCCCAATGCAGTAGTGTATCACAAGTATTCTGGAACAGGAGGAAAATACTCTCTGTTTAAGGCGTTTCTTGTTGAAAGAAACCGAATCTGGGTGGCGGTAAAAAATTTTCCGCTGAGATTTATACTTAAAGCGCCTTTTTACACTTTTAAGCGGTATTTATATCAGGCGTACTCCATTATAACAAGTAGAGGAAGCACTGCGAAATTTGCTCAAGGAGTGAGTGTCTCAGCCATGGCTATGATTTTTTTAAAGGCGTATGGTGCGGCAATCCTGAAAATTCCTTCAATGCTTACAAAGAGGTTTTTTATAAAGAAAAGAATTGCAACGGCAGAGTTTTCACGTCTTTTAAAAAAACACGAGGTGTCAGTATCAGAGCTGATTTTAAAGGATTGATATTTAAAATCCAACTCTATATAATAATCGTCACAAATAGTTTCAACTAAGGATACGTCTGAGACCAAAAAGGGGGTTATGTCTATAACTGCTGCGATATTATCTTTCATAACCGGCTCTATATTATTTATATGGCTTAACGTGGTTTTTGTAAGAAATGGGATGAGCAGAGGGCTTTCTCTGTTTTTATCATCCACTGTGGGCGGGCTTGTATCGTCAACTGTATATTATGTGATAAACGCTTTGTTTTGACAGATTGTGTAATATGAAAACATAACAATTAAAATTATGAGAACGAAAATTGCTGTTATACTGATTTCTGTCATATCTGTTATCTACAATATATTCTTTTTTGTTGGTAACCAGAAATCTTTTAACCGCACCGAAACTGACAAGTTTATAATATACGTAAACAGGTATGAAGATGTAAGGAGATATTTACCATACAGAGCAGTGGTAAGATATCTGTCGGATACGGATAATGTTGCAGAGTATTACCTTGCCCAGTATGCAATTGCGCCCGTCATATTGAAAAACAAAGGGAGAGCCAATATTGTATTGGGTAATTTTCATGGCATGATTGATTTGGATGTTTTAAGTGGTAAGTTAAAATATGCAGACTTTATGTATGTTGACTTTCATAACGGAGTTTTTTTATTTAGTGATGGTCCTTTAAAATGGAATTAAACGGCATTTGGCCTGTTGTGTTACCGTTTTTTGTTGGATGGGTAATTTCATCAAACCTCCCTGCATCAGGCGGTAAGGAGACACTTATGAGAGCTCTGATAGCGTTGCCCTTTGGATTTGCCATTGTGTCGTTGTTGTCTTTTCTAACTCTCCTTCTTTCCTCTATGTTAACCTATTCGTATGTCTTTGAAGGCGCTTTAATCTTATGTGCGGCAGCTTTTCTGATATACCGTGGCAGATGGAAATCTGCTGTTGATACGTCTTTAAGAAGTGAAAAAATTGCAGTATATTATGTGATCCCGCTGGTTATTGTATTTTTTTTGATTTTAGCCACATTCGTACAAACCCTCAAATTTAATCCTCACGGTGGGTGGGATGCCTGGGCTATATGGAATTTAAGGGCAAAGTTTCTGTTTAAAAATGAAGCATTCTGGAAAGATGCTTTTTCATCTTATATCCCCTGGTCTCATCCGGATTATCCTCTTTTGCTGCCTCTTACAGTGTCACGCTGGTGGAAATATCTTGGGTTGGACAGTGTGTCAGTTCCTCAAGCGGTTGCGTTTGTTTTTACCTTTTCAACTCTGATACTTTTGTTTTATTCGGTTTCACACTTTAAGGGAACCATTCAGGGTGTTGCCTCTGTTTTAGCCATATCTATGGCATTTTGTTATCTTAAAAACGGCGCTCAACAGTATGCGGACATACCCATCGGGTTTTTCTTTCTTTCGGCCTCCGTTTTTGTTGTTAACAAGGATACATCTGATGATAAAAACAGGATGAAATTTCTAATACTATCGGGACTCTGTCTGGGATTTGCCGCATGGACCAAAAATGAGGGTTTGATTTTCATAACTGCTTTTATGGCTGCACGTTTAGTAATATTCTTGTTAACTAGCAGACTCAGGGAGTTTTTAAAAGAGATACCGTATTTCCTTGCAGGCATGGCGCAGGTTTTGATTCCTCTTATAATATTTAAATTTAAATTTGCTCTGCCTAATGACGTTCTAAGCTCTTTTGGACAGGATACAATCAATAAGTTTGCCGATATCGGACGATACTATACTATTTTAAAATCGTTTATTTTATTATGTATCCCTTATGGCGAGATAAACTTTGGTTTTGCGTTTCTTACCTCTGTTGCTTTTTTGATAGTATCAGGGATTACACAGGTTAAAAAATATCTTTTTACATCTGCCTTTTTAGTACTAACTCTACTGTTTATGTTAATTGGAGACTTTTTTGTCTTTGTGGTTATTCCGTATGATGTTAACTTTACTGTTGCTACTTTACTTTACAGGCTTATTTCTCAGATTCTACCACTTGGGATTTTTGCAGTGTTTTTACTGAGTGCATCTATGTCTGAAAGAGAGATAATTTAATAACGATGGCCGAAATAAATAAAAAGGTGATCCTTCAGGCAACGTTAATCTTAACGTTAACTTTAGCTGCCTATTCAAACACCCTCAGTGTTCCTTTTCAGATGGATGATGCCGGAAACATTATAAACAATGCTCTTATTAAAGACTACAGGAATTTCATTAACCCTTTTGCTATAGGTTCAGGGACTATGGAGTATGGGTTTAAATCACGCTTTGTCGGATATTTCACGTTTGCCCTTAACTATTGGATTTCTGGTGCTGATGTTTTCAGTTACCACGTGTTTAACATTGCAGTGCATTTGTTTAACTCAATGCTTGTGCTTATTTTAATAAAGTTATTACTTCAAACGCCGTACTGTTTGTTTATTTGTAAAGACATGGACAAGTATAGGGATTTACCATTTCTGACGGCAATGGTTTTTGCGCTGCATCCGGTTCAAACACAGGCTGTTACGTACATAGTTCAGAGGCTGACTTCTCTTTGCGCACTGTTCTATCTTGCAGCAGTGGTATTATACATTGGAGCAAGAATCTGTAAATCTAAGAAACGTGTTTTTTACTATGTGCTTTCTATTATCTCCACAGTGTTTGCCGCAAAGACAAAGGAGACTGCGTTTACACTGCCCTTTATGCTTACTCTCACAGAGTTTTCGTTTTTTACTGATAATTTTAAAAGTAAACTAAAAAAACTTTCCCCACTTTATTTAATAGTCATAATAATTCCTTTAACCATATACGGAGGTTCAGCTAAAACCGGAGGGGCTTTAGCTGAGAGCTTATCAGTCGCCAATTACGATGAAATCTCACGCAGCGACTATCTCCGTACGCAATTTCCTGTTATTGTCAAGTATCTGAAGATCTTGTGCTTACCGATTGGGCAAAATCTCGATTATGATTTTCCTGTGTTTAAGAGTTTTTTTAACCTCAGAGTTCTGCTTTCGTTTTTGCTGCTTTTGGGGATCTTCTTATTTGCTATCTACTTGTATAAAACCTCAAAATCTCATCCAATAGCAAAATTGGCAGGATTTGGTATTTTTTGGTTTTTTCTTGCTCTCTCAGTTGAGTCTTCAGTCATACCAATAGCAGACGTTATCTTTGAACACAGATTGTATTTACCCTCTGTGGGATTGTTTCTGACGGTGCTTATGGGTGTCTCATATTTGACGGTAAAGTTGGAAAGGAAAAACTCTAACCTTAAAAAATATTTAATCATATTGACAGCCATTATAACCTTAATACTTTTGGCGTTAACTTATAAGAGAAATTCAGTATGGGGCAACAGTGTAACTCTTTGGCAGGATACGGCGCTAAAAAGCCCTGGGAAAGCCCGTCCTCACAATAATTTTGGAAATGCCCTGTTTGTTAATGGACAAATTGATGCCGCCCTTAAAGAATACATTGAAGCTGTAAGGTTAAAGCCTGTGTACTACGAGGCAAGATACAACCTTGGTAAGGCGTATGAGAAGTTAAAAAGAACTGATTTGGCAGAAAAAGAATATGCAGAGTCTATAAAGTTAAAACCTGACTTTGCCGAGGCGTTTAACAATCTTGCTGGTATCTATGAAAAAGGAGGAGACAAACAACTTGCTTTTTCATATTACTCAAAGGCTATTGCATTGAAACCTGATTTTCCTGAGGCAATTAACAATATCGGTCAGATGTACGAATCTGCCGGAAAATTTGATGCAGCTATGCAACGATACCAGGAGGCTTTACGAATTGACCCCTCGTATGAGGCAACTTATAATAACCTTGGGAATTTATACTTTAAACTCAGACGTTTTCCTGAAGCCATAAGCCACTATCAAAGGGCGATAGCACTGAAACCTGATTTTGCCGAGGCTCATAATAACCTCGGAAATTGTTATGATGAAACAGGAGGCCTTACAGAAGCTATAACTCAATACACTCTTGCGGTTAAACTAAAACCTGACTTTGCCGAGGCTCATAATAATCTGGGCACAGCCTATGCCCGTGTTGGCAGAGTTGCCGAGGCAAAAATACAATACGAGGAGGCGCTCAAATTAAAACCAAATTACGAGGAGGCCGCTTATAACCTTGGACTTCTTAAGCGATAACTATCACAGTATGCCATATGGAAAAAAGTTTCCAATAAAAAGTACAATATC
>JADFYB010000099.1:5134-10428 GCA_015233245.1 Nitrospirota bacterium
GATTACAGAAATTTTTTAAATCCGCTCCGTGTCGGTCAAGGCAACATGGAGACGGAATTCAGGTCGCGTTTTGTAGGTTATCTGTCTTTTGCTGTAAATTATCAGCTCTCCGTCACTAATGTCTTTGGCTATCACGTTACAAATGTAACAATCCATATTTTAAACACTATTTTAATATTTTTTTTACTAAAGATTATATTAAGGACACCTTACTTTTCTAAAGAAGAAATACATGAGTGCAGAACTGATTTTAGTTTTTTACCATTACTTTCCGCCCTCTTTTTTGGTTTACATCCGATCGAAACTCAGTCAATCACTTATATAGTTCAACGGTTCTCATCTCTGGCTGCTTTTTTTTGTTTGCTTTCTCTGTTTTTTTACATCAGGGCAAGATTAAATAACTATAACCGGCCTAAAGTGTTTACAGGTTATGTGCTGCCTCTTTTTTTTATGCTGCTTTCAATAAAAACAAAGGAATTAGCTGTTATTATTCCTCTTTTAATTTTTTTAATTGACACTGTTTTTTTTGGCGGCAGTATTAAAAGGAAAATATTCAATGTCTTGCCGTTTCTCTTGTTGACTCTCATCGTTCCGTTGACTATTCTGAGTAGTAATGCCAGACATTCCGATGAGTCACTTCTCAGTGAAAACCTGTTTATCGGAAGCCACGGAGTGATCACCTCTCAAGACTATCTGTTAACCCAGTTCCGGGTTATTGTGACTTATATAAGGCTTCTTTTTGTCCCCATTGCACAAAATTTTGATTACGATTTCCCAGTCTATAAGACTCTTTTCAATCCACAGGTATTTCTTTCTTTTTTATTTATTTTAGGTATTGTTTTATTTTCATTTTATCTATTTAAAAAATCAGGGAGAAATCCTGTAAAAAGACTAATTAGTTTTGGAATATTTTGGTTTTTTATAACCCTTCTGCCAGAATCATCAGTCATTCCTATTGCAGACGTTATTTTTGAACATAGACTGTATTTACCGTCAATAGGTTTTCTGATATCTTTTTCAGCCTGTTTAATTTTTCTGTCGGAAAAAATGAAAAAAAATACTTTTGACGTATCTGGTGTTTTGGCATTGATTCTGTTTGTTTTATTAGGTGTTTTAACTTATAAGAGGAATTCACTGTGGCAAGATGGAGTGGCGATTTGGGAGGATGCAGCAAAAAAGAGTCCTCTTAAAGTCAGGCCGCACAACAGCCTTGGAAATGCTTATCTTCTAAGGGGAGATTTTGAGAAAGCCATCAAGGAATATGAAATAGCCCTGAGGTTGATGCCGTCATATTTTGGTGCCTATTATAATATGGGCAGAGCTTACGAAAAACTTGGAAATAACGCTTTAGCTGAAAAGTGCTACCTTGAGGCTATAATATTGAAACCTAATTTCCCAGAGGCTCTCAATAATATAGGCACTCTCTTTAAGAAACAGGGACAAAACACAAAAGCGCATAAATACTATGCTTTAGCTCTGACCCTGAAGCCTGATTTTGTTGAAGCCATCAATAATGAGGCTCTGTTATATGCGGCAGAGGGCTGGTTTGATGTAGCTTTAAACGACTTTGAAAAGGCTTTACGCATTGACCCCTCGTATGAGGCAACTTATAATAATCTGGGGAATCTGTACTTTAAACTCAGACGTTTCCCTGAAGCCATAAGCCACTATCAGAGGGCGATAGCACTGAAACCTGATTTTGCCGAGGCTCACAATAACCTCGGAAATTGCTACGATGAAACAGGAAACCTCAACGATGCTGTGGCGCAATACACACTTGCAGTTAAACTGAAACCAGATTTTGCAGAAGCACATAATAATTTGGGCACAGCCTTTGCTCGTGTGGGCAGAGTTGCTGAGGCAAAGATACAATATGAAGAGGCTCTTAGACTAAAACCCAATTACGAGGAGGCTGCTTATAACCTTGGGCTTCTTAAGTGATTATTAATATCTGAGGGAGGTTTTTTACAAGTGACTCATAAGATGGCCGGTGCACTACTGTCTGGCGGTGAAAACAGCCGCTTTCCCTATCCTAAAGGTCTCATAAAAATTGGTGGCACCACCATCATGGAAAAAACACTCAGGTTGTTTAATGAGTGTTTTTCAGAGGTCATATTAAGTACAAACGCTCCTGAAATATATTTTTCTATTGCACCGCTTTATGAACACAAACCTGTTGTGCTAATTGGAGACGTTTATGACAAAAGGGGACCTATGACCGGTATTTTTTCATGTCTGTTAAACTGCAACTATGATAATATGTTTGTGGCTGCCTGTGATATGCCATTTATTGAAAAAGAGGCTGTGGAACTGATGATTCGCTACGCACATGACAATCCTGATTTTGATGCCATAGCACCGTTATGTGAGGGAGTGCCTGAGCCGCTTTTTGCCATATATAATAAGTCTGTTTTACCTGTTATGGAAAAATCTCTTAAGGGCGGACAAAAGTCCTTGAAAATTTTATTAAAAGAGATAAATACTAAGTACATTGATGGGTCGGATTTTACAGTGGGTAATTGTAAAAATAATTGTTTTATAAATATAAACACATTAGAAAACCTGAAAGAAATTGAGGATTGTCTTTGAAATAGAGTATAATAAACGAGGGGTGAGCCACCCCAGCCTTATTAAGAAAAGGAGGTTACAATATGTTTGGACTGGGAACACCTGAATTGATGTTGATCTTAATAATAGTAGTGGTGCTGTTTGGCGCCTCAAAGCTGCCTGAGCTTGGCAAAGGGATGGGATCGTTTATTAAGAACCTGAAAAAGAGCATGTCCGATCACGACGAGATTGATGTCACGCCTAAGAAAGAAGCAGAGGCGCCGAAGGAGAAAACTGAGAAGCCTGCTTAGTGTTTGCTGTGAGAGGACCGGTTGTTGAAATAGACTTATCTGCACTGCGGCATAATTATGCAGTTTTAGATAAACGATGTGCGGGACGCCCTGTAATAGCTGTTGTTAAGGCTGATGCTTATGGCCATGGTGCAGTTGCTGTGGCTTTAGCGCTTGAGGCCGCTGGTGTTTATTCCTTTGGAGTTGCTTTTCTGTCTGAAGCCGTTGAGTTAAGACTGGCCGGTATAAAAAAGCCCGTGCATGTTCTGTTTGACAGCCCAAACCCTGAGGCAATTGTCAGATATGCTCTTACCCCTGTTGTCAGAAATGAAACTGACTGCCGTATTCTCAGTGATTATGCTTTAAGTAAAAATATAAGAATCAAAGTTCACGTTGATATTGATACCGGTATGGGCAGGCTTGGCTTTGCTTACGATGAGTGTGATGACAAACTGATAAACCTTACCGTCTTTAAGGGTATAGAGGTTACAGGTTTTATGAGTCATTTTTCAGAGGCTGATCTTCACAACAGAGATTTTGCGCAACATCAACTGGACAGGTTTATTGAAATACGCGAGGTAGTTTCCCAGTATTACAAAGGTGCTCTGTGGCATTTTGCAAACAGTGCCGCTGTGCTTTCGTTACCGGCATCTCATTTTGATGCGGTGCGTCCCGGACTTATGCTTTATGGATGCAGTCCAATGGTCTATCAGTCCGATATAAATTGTGACGGTTTAAAGCCTGTGATGACAGTTAAAAGTAGGTTTGTAGATATCAGAAAGGTATCTAATGGGAAATCCATAAGCTATGGCCGCACATTTATTACAAAACGGGATAGTCTTATCGGGGTGCTCTCTGTTGGGTATGCTGACGGTTACCCACGGATGCTTTCAAACATTGGCAGGGTTATCGTAAACGGCAAGTATGCTCCGATAATTGGCCGGGTTTGTATGGATTTAACTATGGTGGATTTAACCGATATTTCAGATTTTAACGAAAATACCGAGGTTACACTCATAGGCTCTGACGGGCAGTGTAAAATCACGGCTTGTGACCTTGCTGCACTTTCAGGCACCATACCTTATGAAATTGTTACATCCCTGGGCAGAAATAAGAATAAGAAATATCTTTACCAACAACACACTAACTGAGTAAGGGCGACCGGACGGCCGCCCCTACAAAATCCACCAATCGTTGTAAACAAATTACTGTTTCTCATCGAAGAGTAATGAGTTGTCAATATCAATCCAAACACTGAGCATTTTTGCAAGTGCATGGTAAAAACTGCCAGCATTACCGATGGCGGCAATTGCATCAGTAAATCTTTTAGCCCAGCGGCCAAGGTGGTCGGTCATAAATTTCTGCTGCCCATGCTGTACTATTTCTATGTGTTCAGTGTTGGCATCCTCAAGTGCAGCGGCCTCCTTTAGCGCCATCACGTGCATAAACTCAAGCTCGGTTGATATGTGATCAACCCGCTCTGGCACACTTGTTGCCGTGTTAAGGCCAAAGGCGTAGTAAAAGCCTGCCACATCGGCAAGCTCCGCTTGTGAGGTTAGAGAGTGCTGAGGGGTGTCCCTCATACATTCCATCTCATACGGCGTTACAAAAGTCCGCCCAAACGACAAAAACAGACTATTATACTCTTCATACAGGGTGTCGAAAGTGCTGGTTTTTAAGGCCTCTGACATGGAATCAACGAGGGGCAGGAAATGCCCCTCGCCCGCTGCTAAAAACCCCACAACATCTTTCCACGAGGATACGTAATGATGAGACAGCTCCTGAAAATGCTCCTCTGTCATCTGACGAAACCCTGCTGCCAGTAAACCGTAAATACGGCTTCTTACGACAGCGGTCGCCTGTTCATATTCTACAGCTTCTATGGCTGAATTAGTCATCATTTCTTTGCCTGAGACACAGCATCAAACACAAGAGGCGTCCAGACGATTGACAGGGATTTCATGCCGTTTACATCACCTCCGCTGCCATTCCATGCTGCAAAGTTGACATAGGTTCTCTTGCCCGTAACAAATTCAGCATCCCCTTCATCGTCACTTTTTAGGTCCCTGGCAAACACCACCGTCCATTTCCCGTTTTTGTATGAGCCATGAGCAACCGGAGTTTGATTTTTCATTTTTGTCAGAGTGCCGTAGCCCTCGGCTACGTACTGAACCATGGCGGCATCCTTAGATGGTCTTTGGGGATATTCTGATTTTAAGATCGCATCAGAGTATGAGACGTAAATGCCGTCTGTGTGCGGCTGACGAGCGTCCAGATTGCGCTTGCCATCTTTTTCTGCCTGCCAGTCGGCTCTCCACTGCCATACGTTAACAGGTTCCCCCTTTGCGCCCATCAGAGGAGACGGGTAAAACCCTTCTGTCTGCTTAACTGGAAACAGCATTGCTACCGAGTCTCTGAAAGAATCAATTGCGTTTTCTGTGTCCTGAGTCACATCGT
>JADFYB010000100.1:0-1694 GCA_015233245.1 Nitrospirota bacterium
ATGGCTAAGTACAGACAAGCAGGGTTAAAGCTTACGCCTCAGCGGATGGCGATTTTAGATTACCTGAAAGAAAACAGGCAGCATCCGTCGGCTGAGGAGATTTTTAAATACGTTTCACGGAAGTTTCCTACTATGTCTTTTGCTACGGTTTATAACACCCTTGAAACTCTTGAGCGCCAGGGTTCTCTGATGGTACTGATAATAGACCCAAACAGAAAACGCTATGACACGGTCACGGCCCCTCATCACCATCTGTTTTGCACAAGCTGCAAAAAGATTGCCGACTTAGAAAGAGATTATGAGCTTGAAATACCGGAGGACGAACGGTTAGGATTTAAAATCTTCGGTAATCGGATAGAGTTTTATGGTCTTTGCCCTCAGTGTAAAGACAATGCAGCGGATACTTAACAGTTAGAATAATAAAAAGGAGGGACTTCTGAAAAATGGCGGTGTTTAAATGCGAAAAATGCGGTGCCGAAAAAGACGGCAAATGTAAGCCACAAAAATGCCCAGCCTGCGGCGATAAGGGCACAATGAAAAAACAAGAGTAATAAGGGAGGGAAAAAACATGTGTATGGACCACTCATTTAAATGTAATTGCGGCTCAGAGGAGGTTAGTATAACTCTCAAAAATGAAATCCTGCCCCCTGAGACACTGCTTGCCGTTTATTGCCCTAAGTGCTCAAAAGGCGTTGACTTTAACCCTGCCACTATGGTCAGAGACAATGGCTGGATACTTGAGTATGAAATGGAGGTGGCATCTTTGCTTGCTGCCGGTATGCCCACAGAACATAAGAGAAAGCTCTCTCCGGAGCTGATTTTTGACGAGGACTATTGCTCATGGCGGGTAGTTTATCCGGGAGACCACATAGACAGCATCAAAGAGCGGGAGCAGATTTTGGCTCTTGCTAAAGTTGACCCAAAGAGATACCTCTCTGAGATGAAAGCCTGGGCTAACAACAGAATGGAAAAGCTAAGGCAAGAGGGATGGAGAAAGGCAAATGACAGAGTCACGGTTTAAGGAAAAACCGGCTTGCAGCATAAAAACTGTAGTGCCTCACACTGTTGTGTGTGCTGGTTGCAGCTATGAAAACGAGGTGTGGAGCGATGAGGAGGCTCCTGTCTGCACAAAATGCGGAAAACCTCTAAAGAGCGCACAGTAAAGTGAGAGCGTTCTTTGTAAATAACCTATACGAGGATGTTGCACAATGAATGTTATTGAAATAAAACCAGGCATATACTGGACAGGAGCCGTTGACTGGGCAGTCAGAGATTTTCACGGCTACGTTACACCAAGCGGTACCACTTATAATAACTATCTCATTATGGATGACGAACTGACACTTGTTGACACGGTTAAGCACGATTTTGTAGAGGTGGGAGTATCAAACATCAGAAGCCTTGTTGATCCATCCAAGATAAAAAATATCGTGATTAATCACATCGAAAACGATCACCTCGGTTCTCTGGACAGAATCATGGAGCTTGCCCCTTCTGCCACAATTTATACTACAAAAAGGGGCAAACAGGGCATGGACAGGTTTTTCGATATTACCTCGTGGAATATAAAGGAGGTTAAGACCGGAGATACCCTAAAGACCGGTAAATATACCCTGAGGTTTGTTGAAACTCCGATGATACACTGGCCTGATTCCATGATGTCTTATCTTCAGGAAGATGGCATTCTTTTTTCC
>JADFYB010000100.1:1783-2304 GCA_015233245.1 Nitrospirota bacterium
TTGTTGCCTCTTCTTCACAGACCGAGTTTGAGGACTCTGTGGTTGGCTACTATGCTAATATCCTCATGCCCTTTGGCAAATTAATAAAATCCAAGATATGTGAAGTAAAGGACATGGGGCTGGATATTGACATGATAGCTCCCGACCACGGAATTATATGGCGTAAAGACCCCGGCAAAGTTCTCGACATGTACTTAGATATGGCAGAGGGTAAGGCAAGGCTTCAGATTGCCATAATATATGACACCATGTGGCACAGCACGGAACACATGACTCTTCCCATCATGCGCGGCATAATAGATGAGGGTGTGCAGTGTAAGGTAATAAAGCTGCGGGCAACGCCTATGAGTGTGGCCATTAAGGAGTTTTGGAAATCGAGGGCTTGTCTGGTAGGCTCTCCCACATTAAATAACGAGGTGTTTCCCTCTGTGGCGGAGTTTATGGTGCACCTTAAGGGATTAAGGCCATCGGACAGATTAATGGGCGCTTTTGGCAGTTACGGGTGGGGAGGCGGTGCCGTG
>JADFYB010000100.1:2383-10306 GCA_015233245.1 Nitrospirota bacterium
TCAAAAATGAAGAACATGGAAAGTGTTACGAATATGGACGGACTTTTGCTAAGGCAGTCAGAGAGTTTCACGAAAAAAACTACAGCGAAGCTAATTCGGCTTGCATGAAGTAATATAAACAAACAAAGGAGGAACGTATATGCACAGATGCACTGTTTGTGGTTGGATTTATGATGATGAAAAAGAAGGAACCCCTTTTGACAAACAGCCTGATGACTATACCTGTCCGGTGTGTAATGCACCGAAGGAGGCTTTTGAAGATGTTTAGACGGATGAAACGTAACGAAAGAACACTATAAAGGAAGGAGGCCGTTGGCTTTCGAAAGAAGATTAGTTTAAAAACATTTTTCAAAAGGAGGGTTTAACTATGACACAAGAGGATATATTGGATGCTGTGTGTTGCGGATTAAAAACAGGGCAACTTGTGCCGGATTTTACGGTTGAGACATTTGAGCCGTCAAAGGGCGATTTTGGCGAGGTATCTCTGGAAAAACTCAAAGCTGCCGGTAAGTGGACAGTGATAGTGTTTTACCCTGCGGATTTCACGTTTGTATGTGCTACCGAGTTTGCGGCGCTTGCAGACCTTTATGAAGAGTTTAAAAAGGAGGGGGCGGAGGTTATCACTGTCAGCACTGACACTAAATTTGTGCATTTGGCGTGGCAAAGAGACGAAAAATCCCTGGCCAATGTTAAATACCCGATGGGTTCTGACCCAACCGGTAATATATCAAGATTATTTGGTGTCTATAACGAGGAAAACGGACTTGATCTCAGGGGCAGTTTCATCATAAGCCCTGAGGGTACGCTTTTAAATTCAGAGATAAACTTCTACAATCTTGGCAGGAACATGGATGAGCTTTTAAGAAAACTCAAAGCCAACATATACCTGTCTAAACACGGGGCGGAAACCTGTCCGTCTAAGTGGAAAAAAGAGGGAGATAAGACTTTAAAGCCGGGCGCTGCCTTAGTAGGCAAGGTGTTTGAAGCGTTAAGCTGATAAGTAGTTAATGTATAAATCCATTGAGGGGCGGTGGTTTACTAAAAGCTGCCGCCCCTTAAAAAACTACAGCTGCCGTGGATTATGTTAATACTTATAAGCGGTTACACTGTAAGAGAAAAAGAAAATGAAAGTAACAGCTTTTTTAGGCAGTCCAAGATTTAGGGGCAACACGGAGATTCTTCTGGATGAGGCATTACGTGCGATAAAGGACAGAGGACACACTGTGACACTGTTTCGCCCCTCGGAGATGAACATAGCGCCGTGCATAAATTGCGGCGGATGTGATCAAACCG
Source organism: Nitrospirota bacterium (assembly GCA_015233245.1). GTDB lineage: Bacteria > Nitrospirota > Thermodesulfovibrionia > Thermodesulfovibrionales > Magnetobacteriaceae > Magnetomonas. Next base: position 3,677 of record JADFYB010000100.1, read on the forward strand.
GGCAGTGTGTCATATCAGATGACATGGCGGACGTTTACAAAGCCATATATGAATCGGAGAGGTTTATACTTGCCTCACCGATTTTCTTTTTTGGTTTGACCGCACAGATTAAAGCCTTAATTGACAGAGCACAAGCTCTGTGGTGTGAAAAGTATCTGCTTAACCAACCAATAGTGAGCGGGCCTCATGGCAGGAAAGGGCTTTTGATTATGGTCGGAGGCATGAAAAAAGAGATCGGTTTCAAAAGTGGTGAGGCCACAGCCAAAGCTTTTTTTAGAACGATAAGCGTACCAGTCCATGAAACAATTTATTTTGACGGCATTGATAAAAAGGGTGCAATAAAAGAGCATACAACGGCATTAAGCGAAGTCTATGAGGCTGCAGTGCGCCTGATTGCCACCGATTGATAATAAATATATGAGAAACTTCAGAGGATGATACCATTATGGAACAGAAGAGCAAAATAGTTCTCTTTGCACTAAGCACATGTCCTGCTTGCAAAAAGACAAAGACGTACTTAAACGATAACGGGTTAGACTATATACTTGTTGAACTTGACACGGTTGATACTGACTCAAGAGAGAAACTGTTAAAAGAATTAAGAAAGTACAATCCAAGAGAAACCTTTCCAACAGTGGTAGTGGATGGAGGGGCCAAGGTAATGGTTGGATATGATGAACAGGTAATAAACGGCTTTTTCAGCCAACTGTAAAATCAGGCGATATTTTGGATGTGATTTCCTGCACAGGTTTTAGGTAATGACACGTGTGGTTATAACCGGTATTGGGGCAGTAACTCCTATTGGGAGCACATTTTGTGAGTCATGGGGGAATTTATTATCCGGAATGAGTGGAATAACTTTTCACCGTGACGATTTTACAGGCACTGTAAATGCTGCGGGTAAACTACGGGGATTTTCGCCCTCTGCGTATTTGACTGAGAGGGAAATGCTGCGTCTTGACCCTTTTATTCATTATGCTTTGGCCTCGGCAGGGATGGCTATTAATGATGCCGGATTAAACGGCAACATAAGTGATGGATCTCTTGAAAATTGCGGAGTTGTAATAGGTTCAAGCCGTGGCGGGATAACGACTTTGGATCAGGCTTTGAGCAAACTTCACGCTGGCAGCGCAAAAAAATTATCCGCATACCTGATGGCAAAAACCACTGTGAGTATGGCAGCATCCTGCATTTCAGAAAGATTTAAAATGTCAGGACAGACTCTGGGTATCTCTAATGCCTGCTCATCCGGGGCAACGGCTATTGGCGAGGCATTTCGGCTAGTACGCCATGGTTATACAGATATTGCATTAGCAGGAGGCACAGAGGCGCCGCTTTGCAGGTTATGTTTTATGGGATATGCCTCATCCGGAGCGCTTTCAAAATCCATTCTGCCAAACGCTTCAATGCCATTTGGTAAAACCAGGCACGGCTTTGTACTTTCTGAGGGAGCTACCGTTATGGTAATAGAATCATACGAAAGGGCTATAGCACGAGGAGCTTATATGTATGCTGAAATCACCGGTTATGGAAATGTCTCTGATGCCTTTCATATTGTAAAGCCAAATCCTTATGGGGAGACTAAGGCTATGGAACTGGCTATTAAGGATGCTAATATAACCACTGATGATATAGACTTTATAAATGTGCATGCAACCAGCACCCGTGAGGGTGATTATGTCGAGGCAATGGCAATTAACAAAGTATTCGGTAAAAGGCCAATACCCGTCACAGCAAATAAATCCATAACAGGGCATATGCTCGGAGCCTCAGGCGCATTTGAGGCAGCAGTTACCGCAATGACTTTAAGTAAAGGAATTCTGCCGCCTACAATTAACGTTAACCAACAGGACGAAAACTGCCACGTTAATCTCACAAGGTCACAATTAAAAGGTTCATTTCGCTACGGTTTAACCAATAGCTTTGGCTTTGGCGGTGTTAATACAGTTTTAGTATTAGGCGCGCTAAACTAATAAGCATTCTTATGCCATGTAGATGTCAAATCAGATATTTTGTTTCTAATAAGAGGTATAATTATTTTCATACCATTTGTTGATTTTTGTCAGCTGTTTTATCTTTTCATATTTATCTAATGCTATCTCTATAGCCGAATAGAGTTCCTTATCTGTATATGGTTTAATAAGATAACCAAAGGGTTCCGTTTCTATAGCCTTCTCCATTATATCATTACCTGTGTATGCTGTCACAAAAATCACAGGTATGCCATAATTGCTGTAGATTTCTTTTGCCGCATCAATCCCACTGAGTTCACCTGACAACATTATATCCATTAAAACAACATCTATGGGTGTGGTTTTAACTAAAGCGACAGCATCTTGAATATTATTTGCCATACCAGCAACTGCATAACCTAACGACATTACAGTCATCTTTAAATCTGCAGCTATTATGTATTCATCCTCAACGATTAAAACACTCTTTCTCATGAAGCTGCCGCCCCCCCAGCATTAAATTACATTAGGATAGCTTAAGTTACTTATCTTAGTATTAAGCAAATTAAAACACAAATAACATCAAAAATGCAAACTTATTTTCTTACAACTCCGTATTTTGCTAATCATAAAATCAAGCATTTCTTTGTTAATTCCAGGATATACCCCCACCCAAAAAGTGTTATCCATTACAATGTCAGTGTTTTTAAGCTTTCCATAAACCCTGTACTGGAAATCACCGTTTGTAAAAGCCGGCTGTTTTAACATGTTTCCGGCAAAGATTGTTCTGGTTTGTATTAAATTTTTCTCAAGAAACGATGTCAGTTCTTTCCGCTTAAATCCGGCATTAATTGTGAGAGCAAAGCCAAAAGGTGAAGGGACAGCGTTTTCAGGACATGAGGGTAGTATGAAGGAATCCTCAAGGTCTTTTAGCCCCTCATACAGAGCAAGCCAGTTTTCTCTTCTGCTTTCAACAAAAGACGGCAGTTTGTCAATTTGAGCCAGTCCTATAGCTGCCTGCATTTCCGTTATCTTAAGGTTATAACCCAGATGTGAATATATATATTTATGGTCATATCCGTCTGAAAGATTCCCCATATTCCACTGAAACCTCCTGCAACAAGTGTTGTCAGTTCCGGGTTCACACCAACAATCCCGTCCCCAGTCTCTCAGGGAAAGCAAGATTCTGTACAAATTATCATCCGAGGTGTAAACCGCTCCGCCCTCACCCATTGTGATATGGTGTGCCGGATAGAAGCTGGATGTTCCGATGTGTCCAAAGGTCCCGGTTTTCATAGTTCCGGATAAAGTTTTACCTGTTATGAGATTGTACTTACCTGTGAGAGTATATTGAGCGCCAAGGGCGTCACAGTTATCCTCGATAAGCCATAGTCCATGTTTTTGAGCTATTGCTGCAATGCGCTCAACATCAAATGGAATACCCAGTGTGTGGGAAATGAAAATAGCCTTAGTTTTTTCTGAAATTGCATCTTCTATCAGCTCCGGGTCTATGTTATAAGTCGAAAGTTTAATATCTACAAAGACTGGAACCAAACTGTTTTGAATTATAGGTGTTATTGTAGTAGGAAAGCCGGCTGCAGCAGTTATGACCTCATCACCTTTATGGAGCCTGAATTTGCCGAGTTTGTATGAAGTAAGAGCCGTAATGGCAAGCAAATTGGCAGATGAACCAGAATTTGCCGTTAAAACACGCATAGGTTTATTGTGCCCCATACTTAAAAATTCGGAGAGCTTATTACAAAACGCTTTGTCATAGCGGCTTGCCGTTAAATAGAAGTCAAGCGAGGCATCAATTACATTTACCATCTCGTCTTTATTAAAAATTCTGCCTGCGTAATTAATTTTTGTTTCGTTTTCTTTAAAATCCTCTGTAGTCAAACTGCTATATACGGCATCATAGTAATTTCCAACTTCTTTAAATATTATTTCTTTCAGAACATTTTCAAGAAACTTTTTGCTGACAGTACAGATTTTTTTCACAATGTCTGATTCTTTTATCAGATACTTTCTCCTTATATCAATGGATGCGTCTGCTGATAATGTATCAGAAGGCAGGGCGATTAAATTTTTACTCTCAGACGAAGTAATTTTTATGGCATAACACTCTGTGTCTCCGCTTTCATCTGTATCGGTTACGGCAATCACATACAGGATGTCGTAACACGGCTCAGTGGATTTTACCTCGTATATATTGCCAATATGTTTTTGACACGTCATTTATCGGTTCCTCTTGTTACAACTCTGTTGCGTATCTGAAATCATATACTTTTTTATGGAGCAAAATCTCCTTTTTAGCCTCAAACTCTTTCCACCACGTAACTATTATAACGCAATCGCACTTGCTTAACACATCTTCAATGTTATCGGCATATTCCACATCCGGATTGAAAGTTTTCCTGAATTCCTCCATTGCCATAGGATCAAACACGGTGATCTGTGTGTAGCCTTTCCGTATAAGGTGTTCGATAAGTGAGGCAGCAGGCGTATCCCTTACATCAGTGGTGCCGGGCTTAAAGGATAATCCCAAAATTCCAACTCTGTTTGAAGTGTTTATTTCCTTAGAAAACCTGTCCGCTAAGAAGTGTTTTATATGATCGTTTATTTCTAACACTGTTTTTAAAAGCGATGCCTCATAGCCTTTGCTTTTTGCTGCAGCATATAAAGCCAGCGTATCTTTAGGCAGACAGTATCCTCCAAACCCACACCCAGGATACACATAACTTGTCATGGCGGCGGGAGTTCCAAACCATCTTCTGTCCTGAGACAGAATTTTAAAGGATTTGCTTATGTCTATATCTCCATAAGTGTGTGCAATCATGGACATTTCATTTGAAAAACTTATCAGAGTTGATAGAAGCGTGTTTGAAAGATATTTGATAAATTCTGCCGTGTTATATGAAACCTTATATATCGGAGCGCCAAATGGTTCATACAACTCTCTGAGTACAGAGAAAACCTCATCATCATCTGTGCCTATGAGCACTCTGTCAGGACAGAGAAAATCCATCCACGATGTCCCCTCTCTCAGAAACTCAGGGTTATTTGAAAGCCCGATGTCTTTACCAACTTCAAATCCCAGGCTTTCAATATATGGTTTGATGACTTCATTTGTAGTGGATGGCGGTATTGTTGATTTTATAACTATCACCTTATATTGCCCTTTTTTAATTTGTTTTAAAATGTCATGAATAGCATTTAATAACTGTGACAGGTCAGCTAGCCCTGTTTTGTCTGAGGGTGTTCCAACACAAAGGAATATTATTTTACTGTTATCTATAGCTTCACTCAAAGTATCAGGGAGAAAAAACAGTTTGTCCTTATGTTCTTTCAGTGCCTCATACAACCCCGGCTCAAAAAAAGGAATTTCATGCTGCCTGAGAGACTTCATTTTTTCCTGATTAGTATCAAAGCCATAAACCGTGTACCCCTTATGGCTAAAACCCAGCGATGTTGTTAGTCCTACAAACCCCAACCCTATTACAGTTATCATACTCCGGTATGTTCTCTTTCTGTTTTTAAGTATTCCAAAAATCTTCCCACTCCCTCATCCACCTCTACTATTGGAGTGTAGTGTAACAATTGTTTTGCTTTTTCTATCTGTGGGCACCTTCTGGTTGGATTATGGGTTAAGTAATCGGTGTCCGGGTGTTTTTCATACTTTATGGCTCCTTTATATCCCGTTATGAGTTTTCCTTTTTCAACATATATTTCGGCAAGAGCACGCACAGATATTTCAGGTTTATCAATTCCTATGTTGAAATAGTCAAATTTTCCGTATAAAAGTGCTTTCAGATAACCGGTTACTGCATCAGAAACATAACAAAAGGTTCTGGTTGGAGAGCCATCTGAATACAACAAAATATCGCCTCCATTCATTATGGCGTTGGCAAAATCAGACGGGACACGTTTATCATCAAGCTTCATCCCTGGGCCATAATTATTAAAAGGACGCACTATAGTGATTGGCATATTGTGTAGCTTAGCGTACAGATAACATAGGGTTTCACTAAATCTTTTTGCCTCGTCATAGCAAGCTCTTGGGCCAATACAGCTTACGTTGCCTCGATAATCCTCCTGAATAGGGACATGCTGTTGCGACGGATCACCGTATATCTCACTGCTGGAAAAATACAGAAAACCTTTTAAAGGTTTGTCCTTGTAGTATTCAATCAGTTGCCGTAATCCCCAGACATTGGCGTCAACTGTTTCAAGCGGATATTTTCTGTAGAATGTCGGAGAGGCTATAGAGGCCATGTGGATTATAAAATCAGCATCTGCAATTTCCCCAAGCTTATTGAATTTATCTTTTGCTATATCGAATGTTACCATTTTTAGTTTGTTGCCAATTTCGCTAACGGTTTTTTCAAACCAGAGAGGTTTGCCAAGCAGAAAATTGTCAATACATACGACCTGTTCTATGCCAAGAAGCTCGGTAAACTGAGAAAAAAATGTAAGAAAATAGTACCCGAGAAAACCTGCACAACCAGTTATTAAAACCTTGGAACCTCTCAGTTTCTCCTTAGTGTCAAGGCCTGATAATATATTAGACATATCCTCTGAAACGATTTGGTTTAGCGTAGTTTAAAACTCCTCTTTTGGTAACTGGGTTTTAGTCTTTTCTATATGGCATCGTAGGCGCGCCCAGATGGCGTCGAAC
>JADFYB010000101.1 GCA_015233245.1 Nitrospirota bacterium
CTTAATAAACAGTATCTTTAAGTCGCTGCCGTGAGAATTTATGCTGTTAAGATATTCACTACCTATAGCGTTTATAAGAAATTCATTAACTGAATCCCCTAAGCCATTGGTTTCATAAAACACAGCCATGTCAGACAGCAGCGTAAACACATAATTTGCCGCAATTACGGTGTTTAATAAGTTTAACAAACTCAAAGTACCCATATCGGCAATTGGGGACGGCAAATGATAACACGCAGTGCCACTAACCGGTTGATATATGTCAGTCAAAGCCTCATCTCCATCAGAAAAAGAACCCGATACCTGATTATTAAACTCTCCAACCCAGTTGCGAGGCACGAAGTCTAAGTTTTTGTAAGGTTTACAGAAATAACCCATCACGTAGAAGTCCATATAGGAATTCTGTCTTTTCCCCTCAATTGTTTTAGCCGTGAAATTACCACCTATGGCATGAGTGCTATAACTATTTGTTTTGTAAATATCATCAGTTGAACCGGTTTTTCTTAACGCAACAAAACCGTCATGGCCGCTTGTATGTGTCCATGACTCTATAAGTACACCGGAGGCACCCCACGGCGGAGTAAGTGTAATAGTTTGATAATTATCCGTATTGGTGACACTCTTATTTATTCCGTTAACAAAGGATCTGCCTGCGCTGACATACCCATGCAGATATATCTTAGTTGTGCCACCATTTTTTACCGCTTCAAATTTCCTGTTACCATCTATCGGGACACAGAACCCGAAATGGCTTGCTCCGTACTGAGGAGCCACCCTTGTATCGCTGCTGCCAAATGGCCTGATACCTGTATTATTCCAGACACTATCAGTACAAGTGATTTCTAAAAGAGCGAATTTTGTGCTCATTGGTATATAGCTGCTAAGGTCATAAGCTATCCATGAACCGGTTAAATCTGAGGCAATCGTATAAGGAGTTGCAAACCCTGTTGCATCAGCCGTAAAATAACCCATCAACTTTAATTTGCAATGTGACGTCTGAGTTTTTGCCTCGATTTTCAAATCAGTTGACACTTTGACGTAAAAATCGCACTGACTAATACCATTAATCCAGCCAACCGGGTAATTATCATTACTTGAGCCGTAAGTTCTTAACCCGTAACTCAAATGTTCGCCGTATCCATCATCATGCACTCTTAAAACAACCACTGTGGTATCGGCTGGAATATACGATGATAAGTTAATAGTTACCCAGCTCCCGCTTGAAGGTGTTATATCTATAGCATTTGTAAAAAAGTAAGCCACTGTTCTCCCTCCGTAACATCAAATGTATTTACATTAATTTGTATAACTGCATAATTATTTACTTTTTTAAATTATATTTATGAAAAATCTGATAAAAGTGGACAATATCTTTTAAAATTTTTTTTACCCGTACTTGTAGCAATATTTACCGTAAAAATAGTAAAATCAATATGCTTTACTTTAGGAGAGGTGTCCGAGCGGCTGAAGGAGCACGACTGGAAATCGTGTGTGGGGCCTAAGAACTTCACCGAGGGTTCAAATCCCTCCCTCTCCGCCATTTTTATTCTCTTCACCTAAAGGAAGGAGCTAGGTTTTTTATTTTATACGAAATTATGCTGTATGAGTTTATTAAGAGACTACTTGATATCTCACTTAGTCTGCTTTTGCTTATGATTTTTTCTCCGATGATGCTGTCTATAGCACTACTGATATGGATTGACTCCCGGGGGGGGATAATCTTTTACCAACGGAGAGTGGGCAAAGGAGGGGTAGAGTTCAACATGTATAAGTTTCGCACAATGGTGACAAATGCCGATGAAATCAAGACCTCATTGTCAAGCGAGGTGGATGGCCCGGTCTTTAAACTTAAAAACGATCCAAGAGTGACAAAAGTAGGCAGAGTACTCAGGACGTGGAGCCTTGATGAGACGCCACAGTTGGTTAATGTGCTCTTTGGGAACATGACACTGGTAGGCCCTCGCCCGCTTGAAGACAAAGAGATGGCTGAAAACATGGAGTGGAAAGAGACCAGGCTTAAAGTTAAGCCTGGGATGACCGGCCTTTGGCAGATAAAAGGCAGAGGAACAGGACAATTTGCTGACTGGGTAACGTATGACTGCCAGTATGTAAATAACAGGTCTATACTTTTAGATTTAAAAATCCTGATTCTTACAGTAGGAGCGGTGTTAAGACGCAAGGGGGCCTGCTAAGTGAAGGACCATGCAGTGACTCTGAACACGGCCTTACGGCAAAATTGCCTGAAAAACCCCGGCAAAGTATTCATCAGGTACCGCCACAGGGAAATCACCTATGAAAAGATAGGATGGCTGGTACTTGGATTTTCCGAGTTTTTGAAAGAACTGCAAGTTAAGAAAAATGACAGGATTTGCCTTGTGCTTCCCAGAATTCCCGAACTTGTAATAACCATGCTTGCTGCTTCTGATATGGGAGCACTTTGTGTTCCTGTAAACTATACAACAGAAAAGCCGGCAGTCACTGCATTTATAAAACACGTTTGCCCTAAGGTGACTGTGGTTTATGAAAAATTGTTACATCTTGTGGACTTACAAACATTTGCCGGCACCATTGTCGTAGTGGAAACAGACGCTAAGATTAAACACGAACATATCCCATGGAAAAGCGCTTGTTACAAAAAAAGAGGAATAGTGGAGGCAAGGTCAAATCCAAATGATTTAGCATATTTAAACTACACAACCGGTTCAACCTCTGACCCTAAGGGGGCCCTTGCAACTCATGCAAACGTTTACTACAATACTTTGTCGGCAATAGAGGCATTTAAAATAACAGCCGATGACACGCATCTGTGTATGTTTGCCTCATTTGCCCACCCTCATGAAATTTTTTGCAGAGCCCTGTTCACTGGCGGCACTTTAGCTCTGCTTGAGGAAATAAACCCTAAGACCATTGCAAACACTATAATGGACGACTCTATAACTATGATGATGGGTATTGCACCCCTGTATGATATGCTTTTTTCACACTGTTCTGGTTATAATATGTCCGCTTTGAGAATTGCAGAATCCGGAGGAATGTTTACAAGAGCAGAGATATCGGAGGGTTTTAAAAATTCCTTCGGAATTCCTGTGCTCTCTGTTTGGGGCAGCACTGAGACAAGCGGCATAGCGCTTGCTAACAGACCGGATGACTACCGGTTGGACGGCTCTATGGGGAAACCCTGTCCGTACTATGACATAAAGGTTATTGAGGAGGATGGCAGGGAGGTAACTACAGGAGACACTGGTGAGATGGTTATTCAGGGTCCGGCTGTCGTTGCAGGGTATATAGACGACAATGCTGAGTTTTTGTCTGATGAGGATGGTTTTTATAAATCTGGCGATCTGGTGAGAAAAGACAGTGACGGGTTTTACCATTTTATAGAAAGAAAAAGCGGTCTTTTAAAAGTGGCAGGGCTTAAAGTGTATCCCCTGCAGTTGGAGATAGCCATAAAGCAGCATCCCTGTATAGACGAGGCAGCCGTGATAGGCATTGAAGACAGAAGCCGTGGAGTAGTGCCGGCAGCCTTTATAGTGGTTAAACAGGGCTGTAACCTGACTGCCGCTGATTTATCTCAGTATATGAGGTCAAAATTTGCCAATTACATGATACCCAGAAAGGTGGAATTTGTTTCTGAACTTCCTAAAATAGGAAGCGGCAAAATAGATAAAAAGAGACTAAAGAAACTCTTTGAGGATGGCAACATATGAAAGCACTTGTTGTAGAGGCTCAATGGGAACCGCGTGCGGGATACCTGCCTGCTGAAAAAGAGATACTGCTAAGACGTGCCTCAACGGGCAGTCAGGTCTGGAAAAAACCCGTGTTTGAAATCAGAGATGTTCCGGTTCCTGACACAGGGGACAATGAGGTACTAATCAGAGTTAAGCGATGCGGCATATGCGGCTCAGACACCCACATATATGAACACGACAAAGACGGCTACATATTGTTTTCCGGTCCGGCCAGGTTTCCCTGCATAATAGGGCATGAGTACTCAGGTGTGGTGGAAAGAGTCGGGAAAAACGTGGACACCCTTCGTCCCGGAGATATTGTTGCGGCAGAGAGTATTCACTGGTGCGGAAAGTGTACACCGTGCCGAAGCGGCGCTTTTAATCAGTGCCAAAAGGTGGAACTTATCGGCATCACTAAAGACGGAGCACTGGCTGAGTTTATATGCGCTAAGGAGCGCCACTGCTGGAAAATTGACTCGCTGAGAGATCGCTACTCAGAGGACGATGTGTTTTCTATGGGTGCGCTGATTGAGCCTATAGGATGTGCTTATAACGGGATTTTCATAAGTGGCGGCGGCTTTAAACCTGGCATAACCGTGGTAGTTTATGGCGTAGGGCCTATTGGGCTTGCTGCCGCAGCACTTTCAAGACTATCCGGAGCAAGTTTGATTTTAGCTTTTGACACAATTAATGAAAGACTATCCATAGCAAAGAGCATGGGAGCAGATAAAGTCTATAATATAAATGAGCTTAAAAAAACCGGCATAAGGCCAAGAGACATTGTAATGGAGCAGACTAAAGGAGTTGGAGCAGAGGTACAGGTAGAGTCTGCCGGTGCTGCTCCGTTTACTGTGCCTGAGATGGAAAACTCTCTTGCCGTTAACGGCAAGATAATCTACCTTGGCAGAGCTGCAGCCTCAGTACCTCTCATGCTTGACACACTGGTCTCAGGCGCTAACAGCATCATAGGGGCAAGAGGACATGCCGGTTACGGCATTTATAACAACGTCATAAGACTAATTGCCTCAGGCAGGTTGAATATTAAAGAGATGATTACCTCCACATATGATTTTACGGACGCAATTGGAGCAATAAAAAATTCAACGACTCGAACTGACGGAAAAAGCCTGGTGTTTATTTCGTAATCTTACTGATGTGAGGTAAAAATGGATATAAGATATATTATAGAGCTGCTCTATAGACGCAGGCGGCTTATATTAAAGGTGTTCCTTGCTATTTTTCTGCCAATAATTGTTGGCACTTTTTTCATTGCCACTTCTTATAATTCAACTGCTAAAATAATGTTGAAAAAACCGGCATCACTTAATTTTCTGAATTCAGCTATGGGGGTAACTGCTACTGAGTCCTCATCATTTTCAACAACAGACAGGGCTGACTATCTTGCTCTGCTTACACTAAGGCCTACGGCTGAGCAAGTTGTAGAGAAACTTTCCCTCAGGAAGCTTCGCATAAGGCAAAGAGTGGTAAGATCAATGCCATTTCTAAAACCTGTCCTTCAAGCGCTTGGCGTTGATGTTAACGCTGAGGGTAAACGTCTGACAGCAGAGCAGTTATTAAACTCAGGTATTATGTCTAAAGTATTTCCCTATCCAAACGTAAAGATGACCCAAATAGAGGATACTGATTTATTTCAAATAACGGCTAAAGCACAGGACCCCGAGACTGCCGCCAACATCGCTAACACAATGGCTGCTGCCATAGTAGATCAGGAAATCAGAAGAGTCTATGATACATACAAATACGCCGGTAAATTTATAGATGATAAAATTGACAGCGTAAGGGATGCGGCTCTTGGTAATTTAAAAAAGATAAGAGATTTTCAGGAAAAAGAAGACGCACTCGCTCTGGACACCCAAATCTCTAACACCATGACCGACCTTAACACTTACAAAAAAACTTTTGAATCAAATATCGTTACCATAGCGAAAGACAAAGTCCTGATAGCAAAGCTTGAAAGTCAGTTAAGAAATGTGCCTTCTTTTGCTAAAGATGGCAGCAATATGGGAAATTCCGACATGCTCTCATACTATAAACAAAAACTGGCAACTCTTTATCAGACACTTGCAGAGTCAAAAACCAAGTACACAGCAAAACATCCAACAGTTATTGATTATGAAAACCAGATTAACATGGTAAAAGGACTTCTGCAAAAAGAATATGAAAATCTCTTTGACTCTAAGTCCTACAACATGGACGACTTATATATGACTGCAAGAAAGAGCCTCATCACATACTACCTTGAGCTTGACGGACTATACGCCCAGAACAAGGCATATCCTGAAATTATAAAAAAATATGAACAAAAACTCGCCTCCATTCCGGAAAAACAATATACAAGTTCAAACCTGACACAGGAATCCACGGCCACTAACACTGTTTATTCAAATCTCCTTACCTATAAGTACAGAGTCGGCCTCATGGAATCCATAGAGATCTCAAATTTCAACATTGTGGAGCCAGCCATAGTACATGACAAAGCAACCCATAAGTCGCCATCAATGTTACTAAATATGCTTATAGCAATATTTTTAGGCACTATACTTAGTCTCTTAAGCATAGTTATTATGGAAATTCTCGATAACACTGTTAAGGGTATCAGAGATATAAGGGAATTAAAAAATGTTGTACTTCTTGGCGTCATTAAAAAACTGACAGACGACCGCTTTGGATTGAAAGCTACAACACAGGCCAGATCATTTAAAACCATATCAAACAGTCTTGCCATGATTCACCGTGAAAAGCCTATAAAAACCATATTGGTAACAAGCGCTTATGATGGCGAGGGAAAAAGTTTTCTGTCAGCAAATCTTGCTTTATCTTTGGCCTCTGAGGGTAAAAAGGTCCTTATGATAAACACTGACAATAAGGAAAACACTCTCAGCACTGTCTTTGGACTACCCAACTCACCGGGTCTTGCTGAGTTTTTATCCGGAGAGGAGACTCAGATTACAAGCATCAAGCCAACCTCTGTTTCAGGGCTTTTTCTAATACCTGCAGGGAAAAATGATTCCGGAGGCATGAGGCATTTGACATCTGGCAGGTTTATCTCCCTCATAGACAATCTGGAAAAAAATTTCGATTTTATTATAATAGACACCCCGTCTTTGTTATCCTCTGATGAGGCTTTACTTATGGGCAGCCATACGGGTAAAAACCTTGTAGTTGTAATTGAAAACGAACGAATTCATATTGACGTTATTAAAGGAATCATTTCAAACTTTAAGGCCTCTGAAATACTGCACTCCGGAGTTGTCCTTAATAAGGTTGAAGCTATAAGGTTCGGCTCTGAGTACTATGATACATTACGGTATTTTCCAAAAGCCGAAATCTAATTCTAATTCAATCGTCTAACTTTGTTGGCTTCGTTATACTTCTGAATTAGAATACCGTAGTACCTGCTGAATTATCTTCAGAAGCGACCAGCCAGTCACTCCTGTATCATAGCAACTTAACGCAGCATAGTGGAGACCTGCCCAAAAAAGTCCTCAACGACATTTATCTCAACTTTTTTGACGCCGTCAAAATTCTTTAGGGCCTCCCGGATGGATGTTATCCTTTTTTCCTTGTCCTTTTCCACAGCTTTAGTTTGTATTGTAAGATCAGCGTATTCGGCCCGCACCACTATATTACTGTCTATGGTGATTAATTCAGCCCGCACTCTGCTGGATAATTCGAGATTTCTCATGCACTGTTCGGAGTACGTCATGGGCTGGAAGCGCCTGTTTTCAGAGGCATCCTGAATTATCTTTGCAGCGTCCTCTACCGTAATCTGCCCAATATTTAATACCATATCATACAGCACCGGGTTTGAATCATCTGTGTTAAACAGTGTTTTTATCCACTTTTTATGCTCTTTATCCAGTTTTTGAATTTCCTTAAGAGCCTTTTTTTCATCAATACCTTCTGCCGCAGCCATTCTTGATGCTCTGTCGTTTATGTTTGCCACTATATAGGCCTTAAGGACATGAGACACGCCTGAGACCATCATGTGGGCAACAGAGCCGTGGTAAATAATTTTGTCCCTTGTCAGAGTACTTAACAAAGTGGCTTGAAAATAAGCCGTATATTTGAGTATTTCCTCCTGAGACATGCCAAATAGAGACGGAGCTCGCTTGAGTGCTGTTTTAAATTTTTCGACATGAACTTTGTACTTCTTTGCCGATGTCTCCATTAGCTCATCATCAATCAACTCGTAACCCATTTGCTTTGATAAAGTCTCCGCAACTATGTTCCCACCGCTAAAGGGGGGACTGCTTATCATAATAATTGGCATTATAACCTCGCTGTTTTAAATTTGTTATCGTTCATTATACCAAATCAATGGGTATTTAAATAACAAACATTAACTAACGGACACTGTTTTTCAGAACTATTTTCATGTGCTATATGATGCACAGCCTGTATCGCTTTGGATTCTGTCGTAAAAATTCTGCGGCTCCCTATTTTATTATACAAACCGGTACGCTTAATTACCTCCAGCACCTGATCCTTTAGCCCTACAAAGGACACCTCGATATTTCTATCATTTAGTCTTGTAATCAGAGTGCCGATAGTCTCCTCACCGGTAGCGTCTATTTCATTTATACCCTCACAACACAATATTAGTTGCTTAAGGTCTGGTTTTTCCGTTACCTGCAAAAGCACCTGCTCCTCAAGGTATGCAGCGTTAGCAAAAAACAGTGACCCTTCAAACGTAATAGCAGAGATATGCTGACAGCGGTTTAGCCCATACAGGTCGCTGTTTCGTAGAGTGCCGTCATCGTGTCTGGAAAGTATTGACACCTGCGGTTTCATGTTTCTGTACAGATAGTGGCCAAGGGAGAAAGCAACACCTATCATTATCCCCTTATCCAGATGAGGGGCAAAGGCAAGTGTAAAGATGAATGTTAAAATGGCAGATATGCCATCATATTTCTGAGCATGCCAGACGTGCATAATTCCCTTGATATTGATAAGACCGAAAACCGCCATCATTATAATTGAAGCCAGCACAGACTGTGGCAAGTGGTACAGCAGTGGGGTGAAAAACATTAAAGTCACAACAACAAGAATACTGGTAAAAACACTGGAAAGACCCGAAAATGCACCCGCTTGCAGGTTAACCGCAGAACGGGAAAATGACCCTGAAACGGCATAACTTTGACTAAATGAGCCCAGTATATTGGCAATGCCCTGCCCCAAAAGTTCCTGATTAGGGTCCAGCCTGTGCCCTGTTTTGGTAGCCATCGCATTGGCTATTGATATGGCCTCCATGAAACCCAATATTGATATAATCATGGCAGTTGGAAATATAGTAAAAAATATGTTCATATTGAATTTCGGGAAAGAAAACGCAGGCAGACCTTTGGGTATTTCCCCCAACACGGCTCCACCGCCTTTTATGGTAACAGAGTCCTCCTTTATCGGTTTATTCTTAACGCTTATATGCCACAGAGTACCCTTAGTGCCATTGTCAGCAAAAGTAAAAAATATGTTACCGCTTTCTGATATTTTAACCAGCTTGAACTGTCTAATCTGTCCCCTTATGAGTTGGCTTCTTTTTTTCGCCTCTTCTATATTCAGATTCAACCTCTCTCCGCTTTGAAATACCTCAAGCGCTGCAACTGATTGCTCCCCCCTTTCGTGCTTAATCCTCCTTAACTCTTCAGACAACTCAGTCCTTTTCTTAGAAAGTTCCTCGACATCGTTTAGCGCGGTGTTATATGCTTTTATTTTCTCTACAACACGGGCATCTTTAAAAGCGCTGATTTTAACTTTTTGGTTATTCTCAAGCCCAACAAGCCATGAAAGAAGTGTGGTTACAATAACTGCAATTAAGACACCAGGAAGGCGCGGATTGATTTTTTTGAGGCCAGCCATTATCCCTATGGCTAACAAAGCAAACCCCAGCGACAGCCAATGTGTGTAGTCAATGGCAGCTTTGACAACATTAATGATGGTCTCATAGTGGTGTTCAGCGTTATCAACGGAAACGCCAAGGAGGTTTCCCAACTGAGATGTGGCAATGATAATAGCAGCAGCGTTTGTAAATCCTATAACAACCGGGTGGGACAGGAAATTGACAATCAAGCCTAATCTGAAAATGGACAGACTAAGCTGAAAAATACCAACAGCAAGGGCAAGCAGGACAGAGTATGCAATAAAATTTTCGCCCCCTTTTGTTGCAAGCGGCTCAAGTGCGGCAGCGCTCATAAGAGAGACAACAGCAACCGGGCCTGTTGCCAATTGGCGGCTTGAGCCAAACAGAGCAGCTACCAGAGGCGGCAAAAACGAGGCATACAGCCCGTAGTACGGCGGGAGGCCTGCCAACTGGGCATACGCCATAGACTGTGGGATCAAAACCAGCGCCACTGTTATACCGGCTATCAAATCTGCCCTCAGCGTTGCCGAGGAATAGTCTTTAAACCAGGCAAGAAAAGGAAACACCCGCCTCACAATTACGTTCATCGTACTGTTAGATACCATAACATCCTGCCTGTTCATCAGCTTAATCTCCAAATATCTTGCATATCAAATCTAACTAATCTGTCTTATTTAAAA
>JADFYB010000102.1:0-6669 GCA_015233245.1 Nitrospirota bacterium
ACAAAGGGTCTGAGACAGCGCTAAAGGCTCTTGAGTTCGGAGCTGTGGATATAATAACTAAGCCAAGAGTTGGCACAAAGCAGTTTTTGGAGGACTCTCGTGTGCAGATATGTGACACAGTAAAGGCAGCGGCATCGTCAAGGTTGAGAAAAATATCGGCCGTAGAGCAAAAGGTAGCTCCTAAACTCACGGCAGATGCAGTAATCGCAAAAGCGCCCTCTCAGGCTATGATACAGACTACGGAAAAGGTTGTCATAGTGGGGGCGTCAACGGGTGGCACAGAGGCATTGAAGATATTTTTAGAAGACTTTCCTATGGACTGCCCTGGCATAGTCATAGTGCAGCATATGCCGGAGCATTTTACGGCAGCATTTGCAAAACGTTTGGACAGCATATGCACAATAAACGTGAAAGAAGCGGCGGATAACGACTCAGTGATAAGAGGACGGGCGCTGATTGCTCCCGGTAACAAACACACAATGATAAAACGAAGCGGTGCGCGGTACTATGTGGAGGTAAAAGACGGCCCGCTTGTCAGCAGACACAGACCATCAGTTGATGTGTTGTTTCGGTCAGCCTCGCGTTATGCTGGTAAAAACGTAGTGGGGGTTATAATGACTGGTATGGGAGATGACGGAGCACGCGGAATGCTTGAGATGAAAGAATCCGGAGCCTTTAATATTGCTCAGGATGAGGCCTCCTGTGTTGTGTTTGGAATGCCGAATGAGGCAATTAAGCATGGCGGCGTTGATAAAATCCTGCCCCTTGACAAGATTGCAAAAGAGGTTATTAGAATCTGCGGTTAAAGCTCCTCATTACGTAATATTCATAAAAGTTGTAATTACCCTTTGACCTCATGGTGTTTTGAATTGTAGAATGTTATATTTGTTTACATAGGCAGAACTTTAAGGAGACAGCATGGAAGAAATATTGTATGCATTTCAGGAGGCTTTATTATCAACGGACATTATAAAAGCAAGGCAGATACTATCTAAAACAACAAATTGGATAACTTTCGAACAGCTTATAGAAACTGTGATTGTAAGCGCACTTGAAAACATCGGCAAGGGATGGGAACGCGGGGAATACGCACTCTCCCAAGTTTATATGAGCGGGCGTATTTGTGAGGAACTGGTTGAAACCCTTTTTCCGCCAGAAAGCAGGCAGAGAAAACCAGCGCCTAAAATGGCAATAGCCTTGCTCAACGACTATCATGCTCTTGGCAAACGGGTTGTCTATTCTGCACTCCACGCTAGCGGATTTGATGTGCTGGATTACGGACGTGTCACCACAGAGGACCTCGTTCAGAAGATAACGAATGATGGTATCGAGGTAATACTCCTTTCTGTGTTAATGTTTCCCTCCGCCCTCCATGTAAAGGATGTAAGAGATATGCTTGCTCAACAAGGCAGTAATGTCAAAATAGTGGTCGGAGGTGCACCTTTTAGGCTTGACAGGCAGCTCTGGAGGCAGGTGGGAGCTGATGCTGTCGGTTACACAGCATCGGATGCAATAAATATCATACAGGCTATTTCAGCAGGAGCTGCGTAATGAATAAGAAACCGGTAAATTCATTGCAGCGTGTATTGACCACGCTTTCCCACAGTGAGGCAGACCGTGTCCCTTTTTTTCTCCTGCTTACCATGCACGGTGCAAAGGAACTGGACGTATCTATTAAGGAATATTTTTCAAATGCCGAATCTGTGGCTAAGGGTCAGCTCTTAATGCAGAAAAAGTACCGGCACGATTGCCTTTACAGCTTTTTTTATGCAGCATTGGAGCTTGAAGCATGGGGGAGTGAGGTAATATACGTTGATGATGGTCCTCCAAATGCAGGGGCCCCTGTTATACGAAACCATGACGATATAAGCAAACTAAAGATGCCAAATGTGAAAGATACCCCTTGCATGGTAAAAGTGCTTAACGCTACAGCAATTATGAAAAAAAATGTCGGCGATGAGGTTCCAATTATCGGGGTTGTCATGTCACCTTTTTCTCTTCCCGTAATGCAGATGGGATTTCCAGCATATCTTGACCTGATTTACGAACAGCCCCTGCTGTTTCAGCAGTTGATGGCAATCAATCAGGATTTCTGCGTATAATGGGCAAATGCATAACTCGAGGCAGGGGCAACAGCTAATTGATATTTTGATCTGGTATCCTCGACAACCATCATTCCGAAGGTAATTTACTTGAAAACAGGATACACAATAGCCAAAAACACAATCTCCCGCATTAAGGGACCTACAGCCACACATCTGGCCTCAGGACGGTGCCTACCTATTGCTGAGGACATTGCTCAGACAGGTACAGCCGTCATCGGAGTCAGCGCAGAGGAGGACCTTGCGAATATCAAAGAAAAATGCAGGGGAAAAATTACCATATTAGGCAATCTTAATGGTATAGAAATGTCACGATGGAACATGGAGCAGACAGTAGCAACAGTAAAAGAAGCCATTGCAAAGGCAGGCACTGGGGGAGGGTTTATCCTCTCTGACAATCATGGTGAAATACCGTGGCAGGTCACTGAGGATGTGCTGATGACACTGTCTGAGACTGTTTACACTTATGGCCGGTATCCAATTTCTCGTGGAGAATAGGGATGAGAGGTAAGCATGTTATCCTGTGCTGCAGTCATTTCCGGAGAGAGGTAGAAAGTCTCAATATATTTGAAGCATACCGCCATGTCCAAGTCATGTTTTTTCCAGCCAGGTGCGGACACCCCCCAATAGCGTGGGAGGAGCTGAGAGCCACTATGCTTGGTGCGATGGAATATGACTACGTAGATGTTTTGAGCGGAAGCTACTGCCTCACTGGCGTAAATACGTATGCAGATATATTGAAACCTTTTCACATTCATGGTGGCCGGCAGTGTTTTCATTTAATCGCCAACCCTGAACTTGTGGAACACTATAACATGAAAGGCCGATATACGGTAACACCTGGTTGGCTGTCTCACTGGCGGCAAGTTATCAATTCGTGGGGATTTGACAGATTGACTGCGCAACAATATTTTTCAGAATCATCCACGGGAATTTTGTTGCTTGATACAGGCGTAGATACAAACGCAGACCATAATCTTCAGGAATTCTCTGACTTTATTGACAGACCGTATGAAACAGTGTCGGTTGGACTGGGTTTTCTGGATATTTTTGTGACTAATGTCATTCTGCAAAGGATAGTCGAAGCCAGAAATGAAAGATACGGTTCGGTTGAAAAAAACCAGAAAACTCTGTCTCATTATGCCATGGCACTTGATCTCTTAAGGTCTCTAACAAAAGTTCAAAGCGAAAACGATGTGATTCAGCAGATTACCGACATATTTACGATGCTTTTTGCACCGCAGAAAGTTTCCTTAAGCCTGTCTGAACCGACTGCTTCTCCTGCCGAAAACCAGATAATTCGTAAGGACAATGGATTTATCCTGCCAATTTCGTCAAGTGGGAAACTGCTTGGAATGCTTGAAATCATTGGAGTAAAATTTCCTGAATACATGGAAAATTATCTTAATCTTGCTTTAGGCATGGTTGATATTTGCGGTATGGCTATCAATAACGCCAGACATTATCAGACTATCAAAGACATGGCTTACACAGACGGACTCACCGGCATTTCAAACCGCCGTACATTTGACGAGCATCTTGAGCTCGAATGGAAGCGAATGAGCAGGGAGGGGGAAAATCTGTCTGTCATCCTGTGCGATGTGGATTATTTCAAACGGTATAACGACACATATGGTCATCAGGCTGGTGATGATTGCCTGCGTCAGGTGGCAAAGGTGCTTTCTTCAAATTGCAAACGCCCCGGCGATATTGCAGCACGTTACGGCGGTGAGGAGTTCGTACTTTTGCTTTCTGATACTCCGACAGATGGGGCATTTTTTCTGGCAGAACGTATTCGACAGTCCATTGAAAAGCTGTGTATTCCCCATGCGGATTCCCTGGTTAATTCGTGTATAACGTTAAGTCTGGGGGTTGCCTGCTGCGTTCCTACTTATGACTTATTGCCACAAACTCTTGTGTCATCTGCAGACCACGCTCTTTATGAAGCGAAGTCAACCGGACGGAACAGAACTGTGGTTAAAGAAAATATTTAATTAGATACAACAAGAAAACAACATGAATGAACAGGACAAAAAACTTGCCGATTACGCTGTGGTTTTTGAATTGGTAGGCCGTATTACATCATATGAATCAGAAGAAGCTGCTATAGATAACATAATGGATCTATTCAGAAACCTTTGTGCTCCCTCACGTATTATCTATATTTCCATGGTTGATGGCAGGTACTCAGAAATAAGGACATTCCCCGAGAAGATAAATCCAGAGGCAGTAGTAAGTGACTTAATCAATAATTTCAAAGATGATTATGCTTGGACAACCTCTGGGGCTGGTTTTAGATTAAAGATTAGAGGAAGAGAGGGGGTTTTAGGATTAATCGAGGTAGAAGGTGTCTTATTTCCGGATCATAAAAGCCATTATCTCAATTTATCATTGACTATTGCAAGTGCCCTGAGTCTTGCTATATCAAACTCACGTGTATATCAGTCACTTTTACATGTCAACAAAAAACTGGGGCAATTAAATATTCATCTTGAGGAGCAGGTTGGAAACAAAATAAACGAAATACGCCATAAAGAGCAAATGTTAATCCAGCAATCAAAGATGGCATCGATGGGTGAAATGATTGGACTGATAGCGCACCAGTGGAAGCAGCCGCTAAATTCTGTAGGATTAACTATCCAGGACTTAAAAGATGCTTATAACTACGGCGAAATTGACGATAAATTTATTGATAATATAGTTGACTCTACAATGAAACAAGTAGAGTTTATGTCAAAAACGATAGATGATTTTAGAAATTTTTTTGTCCCTTCAAAGAAAAAAACCGTGTTTAATGTAAAGTCTGCCATAGAAGAGCTGCTATCAATGTTTATACATCTCTTTAATAAAGTACATATAGATGTTTTTGTGAAAACTGATAAAGATGTATTACTGCTTACTGAGGGTTATCCAAATGAGTTTAAGCAGGTGGCACTCAATATTATGACTAACTCCAGGGATGCAATTGTTTCAAAAAGGAAAGTTGATACAGAAAAGCGTGGCCTTATAGAAATTAGTGTCAGTAATAATGAAAACAAATCCAAAGTTATAATTTCAATAAGAGACAATGGTGGTGGAATTCCTGAAGATTTAATAATGAAAATATTTGAACCCTATTTCACAACTAAAGAAAATGAGGGAACCGGAATAGGACTTTATATGTCAAAAACTATAATTGAAACAAATATGGGCGGCAGTTTAACGGTTCATAATATTGATGGAGGCGCTGAGTTTGTGATAAGTTTAAACGGAGACACGATATAAACGGAGACATAACATGGAAATCTCTACAGGGGGTTGGTTGGATACGTAACCGCCATATCGTCTGAGCGTGTTGACTTTTTTGTTAAGAAATGGTAGATTTACGGAACTGAGGGCAGACCTAACAAGAATGCGCTTTCAGGCTGGTTTTGAGTGGAAATTGTTTATTGAGGAGAGATAATATGTCTGTGGTGGCTTTATTTAGCGGCACTTTTTGCGGCGAGGATGTTATTTCACAACAATTGGTTAAAGAGTTAGGTCTCGTTTACGTAACTGAAAACGAAATACTGCAAAGAACCTCGGAGAGCTTTAACGTGCCTGTGAAAAAGCTTATCAGAGATTTGTACCATGTTCCGGCAGTGCTTAACGAATTCACACATGAAAAACAGCGCCATCTTGCTTATGTACAAAGTGTATTAGCTGAAACCTTCAAACAGGACAATATTCTTTATTCAGGGTTTTCGGCTCTTCTTATTCCCCAGGACATAACCCACGTCTTAAGGGTATGCCTTATTGCTGATATTGACTACAGGATAGCAAAGATTGCGGATATGGAGTCGAAGGAAAATTTTTCAGAAAAAAACGCTGTCAAAACCATTACAAAACTTGATAACGAGATTAACGCATGGACTCAGTATCTCTTCAAAAAAATACCATGGGATGCCTCCCTTTATGACATGCTCATACCGGTAGATAAAATTTCCACCGGTGAAGTATTGAAACTGGTTTCAGAAAATTTTGGTAAAATTACATTGCACCTTACCAACAAATCGAAAAAGGCCGCAGATAACTTTGTTTTAGCTTCAAAGGTTAACCTTGCTCTTGCTCAAAAAGGACACGACGTCAAGACTGCATGTGCAGAGGGCAAAGTAATTATAACCATAGAGAAAAACGTGGTAAGGCTTGAGAAACTCAAGAAAGAACTTAAAGAAATTGCAGTATCAATTAGCGGTGTAAGTGACATTGATTTCGCTTTCGGACCGAACTTTAAAAGCGGCGGCTATTACAGTAGATTTGATTTTGATACGCTCTCTAAAGTGCTCGTTGTTGACGACGAAAAGGATTTCGCTCTAACCCTTTCTAAACGGCTCTCTTTGCATGAAATAGGTTCCTCTGCGGTTTTCAGCGGAGAGGATGCATTAAGTTCCTTAGACACCGAGGTGCCAGACGTACTTGTGCTTGATCTTAAAATGCCAGGAATGGACGGCATGGAAGTGCTGAAGATGGTAATAGGGAAACACCCTCGCGTTAAAGTCATCATACTTACCGGACAGGGTACGCCTCAGGATAAAGCCGATGCGATGAA
>JADFYB010000102.1:6769-8580 GCA_015233245.1 Nitrospirota bacterium
ATTGTGGTTGGCCGTATGTGGCTTAAAAACGTTTTAAAGGAGGAAACCAAAAACCAGCTTTCCTGGCAGCTTGAAAGCACTAAGCTCTCCATGGAATATTTTTTGGATGTAAAACTCTCAGCTCTTTATTTTATAGCGTCTGAATATTCCTTTGAACAGCTACTTCAGGAGGATAAATTCAATGAATGCTTTATGAATTTTAAGAAAAACTTTGGCGACGTTATTGTTGACCTTGGTGTAATTGACTCGCTCGGTATAATGAGGTCATACGCCGGGCCGTACAAACTTAAAGGTTATGATTACTCTGAACAGGAATGGTTTTATAAAATAAATGTCAGAGACTTCTACATAAGCGATGTATTTAAAGGGTACAGAAAAATACCGCATTTTGCTTTTGCCGTAAAAAAAACTCTGCGTGGTAAAAATGGTTTTTGGGTGCTCAGGGCTACAATAGATATGGAGAAACTCGTTCAACTTTTATCCTACGTCAACCTTACAGAAAACGACGATGTGTTCATCATTAACACCAAAGGCATCTTTCAAACACCCTCCAGATTTCACGGAAAGGAACTGACTCGCTATACAGGGAAAATCCCCTTAAACCAGCATGGGGTGATTCTTCAGGCCGATGAGGAGACACCTGGCTCCAATGGAATTTTAGGATATACCTACATTAAAAACTCCCCATGGATACTCATTGCCCATGTAAAGTCCAGAGAGGATACAACGATTTCAAAATCTTTTCTGAGCGAGCTGCTCATAGTATATGTCCTGTGTCTTATGATAATTGTTGCCATAACGCTTCGCATAGCTCACGTTATGGTTAACTGGATTAAGGATTCAGACCAAAAAAGAGATATAGCATTTTTAGAGATAGAGCAATCCAGCAAACTCGCCTCCATAGGCAGGCTTTCAGCCGGCGTTGCACACGAAATCAACAACCCAATGTCAATTATAAGTCAGAATGCCGGACTGATGAAAGACATGCTCGAAATGTCCTTAGAATCACCAGATAAAGAGCCACCAAGATCCTTCACCGACAACACACGTATGAAGGATAAATTTATCACCCTCACAAATGGCATAATGGATGCCGTAAACCGGTGCCGAACCATAACCCATCGGCTGCTGGGATTTGCCCGCCACCTCGATGTAACCAACGAACCTACCGACCTAAACGATACCGTACATGAGGTAGTTAGTTTTCTCGAAAAGGAAATCCTTTTCAGGGACATTCATCTTGCTAAAAATTTCGACGAAAACCTGCCCCACATATTAACCGACAAAGGGCAGCTTCAGCAGGTACTGCTTAACATAATAAATAACGCAGTGGATGCCGTCTCACACGGCGGCATAATAGAATTATCCACTGGTTTTAAGGACAAGGAAACTGTATATGTTTCCATTAAGGACAACGGCCCGGGCATACCTGCAGGACAAATACAACATATATTCGAGCCTTTCTTTACAACTAAGGAGCGTGGTAAGGGCACAGGCCTTGGGCTTTTCATATCCTATGGTATAATGGAAAAAATAGGCGGCAAGATTCACGTAGAAAGTGAGGAAGGAAAGTGGACGGAATTTTCAATAGATTTGCCGGTAAAATCGGCTAATTATCCATAAATATACAGCAAAAGCACCAACTTCTCAAAGGAATATGAAATGGAAAATAAAGACTTAGAACATGAAGTAACGAATGAGCGCCTGCGCTTCATTGCCAAAATACTCTCCCTCTATACTCATGAGATAAAAAACCACATGGCTATCATAAATGAGTCGGTAGGGCTTATGGGTGACATAATTGAGTTTTC
>JADFYB010000102.1:8680-10209 GCA_015233245.1 Nitrospirota bacterium
CAATTAAACCAAACAGCGTAATAAAAATCAAAACCAAATATTCCGTCAACGATGTATCTGTAACTATTATGCCATTGGATGTAAGTTGTACAGATAATGTTCTGATTAATTTTATTCTCTCACAAACAGGTTATAAAATCCAGTGGCTGGAACAGTCAGTGGAAATCCTGATTCCCATGCACATTAGTACAAAGGAGGCATGAATATGGGTGCCTTAAAGGTGTTTTTAATAGACGATGAAAAGGCCTTTGTGGAAATCCTTGCCCAGCGGCTTGCCATGAGGAGATACGTGGTTGATGTTGCTTATTGCGGGGCAGAAGCTATAGAGCGGCTGAAAAGCTATACCCCTCAGGTAATAGTTCTGGATATGAAAATGCCCGGCATGGACGGTTTAGAAGTATTTAAGTGGATAAAGCAAAACCTCTCCGCAGTACCTGTAATCATACTAACCGGCTACAGCTCGGAAAAAGAAGAAAAAGAAGCGAGAAAACTTGGAGTTTTTGAGATTCTGAGAAAGCCGCCCGAAATAGATGTCCTGATTAAGACCTTAAAAAGCGCCTGCAAACCGGCACAATGATAAAAACCCTCGTAATAGACGATGAAAAAGACATATGCCGGTTTTTAGAATTGGTTTTAGCAAAAGAGGGTTATGACGTTACTACCGCCGTAACCGGCCACTCTGCTGCCGGACTAATCTCTCAGACAGATTTCAATCTAATAGTAACGGATTTAAAACTGCCGGATACAAGTGGATTAGAAATAGTCAAATATGCAAAAGAAAAACTTCCCAATGCACAAATTATAGTCATAACAGGATATGGGACGATAGAGACTGCCGTGGAGGCTATAAAAAGCGGCGCTTACGACTTTTTAACAAAACCCCTGTCTTTGGACAAGATCAGGATTACATGCAAACACGCTATTGATACAATAAAGCTAACTGAGGAGATAAACACACTGCGCCGTGAGCTTCGCGGCTCTTTTGAAAACATTATCGGTAAAAGCCAGAACATTGTGCAGATTTTTAAGATAATCAAACAAACCGAGGAAAGCAACAGTAACGTCTTTATAACCGGAGAGAGCGGCACCGGCAAAGAGCTTGTTGCAAGGGCAATACACTATAATTCAAAGAGGTGCAACAACCGTTTCGTTGCCGTAAACTGCGGCGCCATATCGCAAAGTTTGATAGAATCTGAACTCTTTGGGCACGTAAAAGGTGCTTTTACCGGAGCGATAAGGGATAAGGACGGATTTTTTGAGGCTGCCTCCATGGGAACCCTGTTTCTTGATGAGATAGGGGAAACTATGCCTGATTTCCAGGTAAAACTTTTAAGGACACTTCAGGACGGCGAGTTTTACAGAGTTGGCAGCAATACTCCGGTAAAATCAAACGTAAGGGTAATAGCGGCTACAAACCGCGACATTCAAAAGGCAGTTTCTGAGGGCTCATTCAGGGAGGACCTGTACTACAGGCTTAACGTTATTGCTATCCACATACCTCCCCTCAGGGAAAGACGGGACGATATACC
>JADFYB010000009.1:0-16496 GCA_015233245.1 Nitrospirota bacterium
CGGACTAGATCACTATATAGATTTTATGAGAGAGCTTGAGGATTGTAAGTGAGCCGTATTCCGCTTTGCAGAGCGCTTATCGAGGATGAGGAGCTGCAGGCGGTTGAAGCAGTATTAAAGAGCGGGTGGCTTACACATGGCCCTAAAAACATCGAATTTGAAAATCTTTTTGCTTCATATTTAGGCGTAAAACACGCCATAGCAATGAATTCCTGCACCTCGGCACTGTTTTTGGCCGTGGTGGCAAACAACATAAAAGGGGATGTGCTGCTCCCCAGCTTTACCTTTGTAGCCTCAGCAAATGCCATAGTTACGGCAGGGGCAAGGCCGGTCTTTGCAGATATATCATACGATGACTGTAACATTGACGCTTCTTTACTGGAAAAAGCGCTGACTCCTCACACGGAGGCCCTCATGGTAGTGCACTATGCCGGTCAATGCTGTGACATGAGGGCGATATCGGAATTTGCGAGAAAACATAAGCTGCTCCTGATAGAGGATTCGGCAGAGACCATAGGGGGCACCTATGAGGGCAAAATGAGCGGCAACTGGGGCATAGGCTGTTTTTCATTTTTTCCTACGAAAAACATAACCACAGGCGAGGGCGGGATGTTTACCACAAATGATGACACACTGGCTGAACATGTGCGGGCTCTCATTGGCCACGGGATAAAGAAAACCACAGCTGAGCGGGTATCAGAGGGCAAGGCATGGTACAGGGAGGCAAGCTATCCCGGGTATAATTTCAGGTTAAGCAATATTTTAGCAACCCTCGGCGTGGAACAGATGAAAAAACTGGACAATATGAATAGTTTAAGGAGGCAGCACAGCGCATACCTCATAGATAAACTAAAAGACGTTTCAGAGATATCCACTCCCGTGGAAAAACCTGGGCGACAGCACGTGTATCAGATGTTTACAATAAAGGTGAGGAAACCCGGCTCAAGGGACGGGCTGGTGCGGTATCTGAAAGAACGTGAGATAGAGGCATCAGTACATTTTGACCCTCCTGTGCATCTGCATGCTGCTTACAAAGATGTGTGTAAAGCCGTTTTGCCAGTAACCGAAACTGTCTCCTCCAGCATAGTAACCCTGCCCATGTTTCCGCAGTTAACCAAAAAAGAATTGGATACGATAGCTTGTGCAATAAAGGACTATTTTAGTGCCGGGTGAGCCTTTAAATAAGGTAGTCGTTTTTATTCCTGCCTATAACGAGGAGGAAACGATAGCTTTTGCTATAGATAAAGTAAGAGAAATCTACCCTGAGGATGCAACAAAGGAAAAAAACTATTTTGTTGAAATATTGGTTGTAAATGACGGTTCTACCGACAGGACAGAGGAGATAGTAGAGTCTAAGGGGGTAGCAGTGGTGTCCCATCCGAAAAACATGGGCCTAGGAGCTGCAACCCGCATGGCTATGATGACGGCGTATGAGATGGGGGCGGACGTCACCGTTAAGCTTGATGCTGACCTTCAACACGACCCTGCCGACATAGAGAAAGTTATTATGCCAATTTTACTTGGCAAGGCCGATATATGCTGGGGCTCCAGATTTGCCGGTAAAATCCACTACAAAATGCCGATAGTCAGGCGGCTTGGAAACATATTTTTTACATGGCTTATGAATCAGCTGACTCCGTACAAGATTTCAGATGCACAGACGGGGCTTATGGCTTACGGTAAACGGTATCTATCGGTGTTTGAGCTTTTTGGCAGTTACAACCCGCCACAGCAGCTTCTCTTAGACGCCGCCAACAAGTTTATGAAGTATGCAGAGGTTCCGGTCGTGTTTTATGAAAGGAAAACCGGCAGCTCATTTGTCAGCTTAAAATACCCATTTTACGTATTTATAAATATCCTGCGAATTATGATATACGGCAGCCCGCTTAAAGTGTTTACGGCGATTGGCTCTGTTATGGTTATTTTCTCTATCTTATACTTTATAGTAACCTCTATCTGGGAGAATTACTTAAAGAATTTTTCGTTTTTATGGATAGATAAACTTTCTCTGGCAACACTTATAGTCGGCTTACAGTGTTTCTTTTTCGGCATACTGGCCGATCTTTTAATTAAACGGCGAAAGTGAAAAAGCCCTGTATCAGCAGGGTAACGATGTATTTTTATCTATAAAAATATCGTTCCAGTATGAAAAACACAAAAGGGCAAAGAGCTTATAACTGTTGTTTTGCTCCCGGTTTAAGTGGCTGTTGATTAAGGTGTTAATGTATGGCAGATTAAAGTATTCAGCCATCTGCTGCGTTAAGAGGTTATCATACATGTATTGTTTCCTGCCCTTATTAAATAAAAACGACAGTGGGGAGAGCAGGCCATGTTTTTTCCTTTTTGTTATGTAGGGTGGAAGAGCGTTTTCATATGCTTTTCTTAAGCAAAATTTTGTTTGTTTCCCTTTAAGTTTCAGCTCATACGGTATCATAAAGGCAAGTTCGGCAAGGCGTTTTGCTAAAAACGGTGGCCGTACCTCCACAGAAAAAGCCATACTCAGCTGATCAACCTGCATGTTTACATTGTCAATAAGAAAGAGATAAAAATCCGAGTAAAGTGTCTGTTGCTGAAAAGACATGAGGTTTTTTGTTTTGTCAAAATATCTGCCGTAGGTGTCGGCATAAGAATCAAGCTCTATGGTGCGTCCGTTAAAGACATGGTCTCTTAGTAGTTGTTTTTTTTCACCTTCCCTGAAAATAGAGCGCCACACATAGTGACTCTTTTCTTTTTCAAACAGACACCCTTCAGTAAACTTCTGAGCCAGATAGTCAAATGAATACTGTTTTTCACTAACCGGAAGATACTGTGACAGTCTGAACATAAGCTTTCTCACAAGCATCGGCACTAAGTCAAAGCGGCCTCTCAGTGTGTTTGCGTAGTAAGTGGAGTAACCGGCAAAGAGCTCATCATTTCCTGAGCCTGCGAGAGTTACCTTGAAATTTTCCGCAGTTTTTTTAAAATAAAAATACTCTGCTAAAACACACGGGTCGGCATTTAAGCAATCGAGATGATACATCATTTTTTGCATAATTTCGGGCACGTCGGCATAAGGCAGGACAAATGAATCATTTTGAAATCCCATATCGGTGGTTAGTCGCTTTACCAGCACACGTTCATCGTAGGATGCCTCGTTAAATCCGATTGTGATTGTCCGTACGTCAAAGCGTTTTCTTGCTTTTAACTCCGTAAGAATTATAGATGAGTCCATACCAGAGCTTAACAAAAGACTGACCGGGACGTCAGAGACAAGGGAGCTGTTTACAGCATCAGAGATTTCCTGCCGCAGTTGTTCATATATTCGATGGGTTGCAGAAGCAGCGGAGGCAGTGCTGTTAATTGCGTCGGCAATGTCCCAGAATTTCCTAGGCCCTGCCGTGTTGAGGTCTTTATTAAATACAATATAAGAGCCCGGGGGTAGTTGCCGGATGCCTTCTACTATGGTCTCAGGTGAGGGCACATAAAACAAAGACAGGTAGTTTGAGAGAGACTGCCGGTTAACCTTTCTCTCTATAAGACCGGTAATGAGCAGGGCTTTCATTTCCGATGAAAAAATCAGAAATTTCTTATCACAATAATAAAACAGAGGTTTAATTCCAAAGCCATCTCTTGCCAGCACTAACTGTTTTTTGGTTTTATCCCAGATGGCAACTGCAAAAAACCCGTCCAGCTTTTTAAATACCTCAGTTCCCCACTGCTCGTATCCAAAGAGGACAACCTCCGTATCAGAGTTGGATGTGAAGCAATAACCTCTTGACACAAGCTCTGTGCGAAGGTGTTTGTAGTTATAGATCTCTCCATTAAAAACGATCCAAAGGGTTTTGCCGGCATTAGACATGGGCTGTGAGGCTTTTTCCGTTAAATCTATAATAGAGAGCCTTCTGTGGCCAAGCAGTACGTTATTGTCCTCATACACTCCCTCACCGTCAGGTCCCCTGTGTCTGAGGATATGGTTCATCAGTCTTATTTCACTGGCGTACCTTTTGGCTGGCTGGGTGGTTAATATGCCGTTTATTGCGCACATATCTTAAATTTCAGGCAGGCTTTGAATAGCCCTCAAAGCAGTACGCGCGGCAGCGTTACTTTCTGAATCTGGCAGCATAAAGGTTAAACAATTTGTACTCTATCAGAAAATTAGAAAATCCGGAATTAAACCTGGCTTTTGCAACTGGAGAGTAAATTCTGGCCATTAAACGCAGCATTTTAAATTTCATCGAGTCTCCAGTTTCCACTTTAAAGAGCTTATTGTCAATGAAAAAGGAGGTTATCTGCATCATATTTATCGTATTGGCTATATCCTTTGTAAACCACGGGGGTCTGTCATCGGACTCAACTTCTTTATCAATCCAGTCCTCAACACGGGTGGGTTTTGTGTAACCGTATTTTAGTGCGGCCTCGTAGAGTTCCGACCCTGGCAGAGGGCGAAATTTATCCGGAATGAAAATAATAGCTCCCGGGTTGTCATTAACGAGTTTTTTCATAAGCTCCCGGCTCTGTCTGAGGTCGTCCAGGGTTTCCCCAGGCAGTCCCACTATCCAGTTGTAAGCGGTCTTGATTTCAGGATGCCGTGCCATCTTTTGGTTAATTTCAATTATATCGGCGACGGTGCAATTTTTTCTCACCATATCGAGAATTCTTTGAGAGCCGGACTCCGCCCCTATGTGCATGATGTCGGTTCCGGCCTTTGCAAGTTTTGAAAGGAATTCATCGCTCATTTTCTTTATTTCGTTAATGCGTGCCCCTCTGAAACCAAGTTTTATTTTCAGGCCTCTTTTGTTGATTTCCTCTATGATATTATCCACATGCGCTATGTTTACAAAGGAATCGTCATCTATAAAGTAGATGTATTGTGCGCCGTATTTGTTTTGCACATATTCGATGTGGTCAACGACCTCCGTGTGAGGCAGGGTTACGTAGCTTTTTTCCATGTGTTTGTACTGAACCGGCGAGGAACAAAAACTGCACTTATACGGACAGCCCAGTGCACTGTATATGGGGAATATTCGCTGAGCGCTTCCCAACTGTGTATAGTGTTTGAGATTATGTTCTATAAGGTGATATGGAATATCTTTGTAATAGATATGCTCAAAGGCATTTTGGCGCGGGACTGATACGGCTTTGCCGGCGTCATCTCTGAAAATCAGCCCTTTAATTTCCGTAAGGCTGGGAGCCTCTGTGTCCCCTCTCAGGTATGCGGCAAGCTCAGACAACGGTTTAGAGCCGTAACCGGATATGGCATAGTCAACGGATTTCTCTGAAACAAGAATCTCCTCAGCATTAAACATTGTATGGGGGCCGCCCCACACCACTTTAATATCGGGATATGCTGCCTTCACCCATCTGGATATATCAAGGGCGTTTCTTATCGGAGAGCCTGTCATAACGCTTAGTCCTATGATTAAGGTATCGGGAGTTACTTTTGACGATATATCCGTTTCCCAATTTTGGGGGTTTAGCCTGACATCTATGACATCCACATCAAAACCCCTCCGGATAGACTCGGATGCCGCATACAGCACACTAAGCGGAATATGCTGTACCAGAGAGCCAGACATTCCCATCTTTGGATAAACGAGCAGAATCTCTTTACGCTTCATTACTCAGGCCCAAACCCATTGTCACAAACTATACTATAAAATGCCTGTAATTTGCAACGAGGCCAGTTTAACCATCTTTAGTGTAATTGTGCTATTATTGTTGTTGTATGATACCGGTGCTTTTGCGTGTTGATATTGATTTCTCTTTCGGCCTGAGAAAGGGGGTACCCTATATTCTGGATGTGCTTGATGAGTACGGGGTTAAGGCCACGTTTTTCTCTGTAATGGGCCCCGATACGGCGTCGACTCATACGAGGAATTTCTCTAAAAAAGGGTATCTAAAAAGGATAATGGCAATGAATCCGCTAAAGATGCTTGTAGGGTTTGGCCCGTTGTTTTTTCTGAGGGGAAAGCTCCTGCCGCTAAAGTATGTTGGCAGCGGTCATCCGGGGATACTTAAAGAAATAGCAGACAGAGGGCATGAGCTGGGACTTCACAGCTATAATCACGCTCAGTGGGCCGGTCTGTGGCCAGAGCTGCCGGATACGTACATCGAGGAGGACTTAAAAAGGGCGGGAGATGAATACAGAAAGATTTTCAAAAAGGATTTTCACCTCTGGGGCTCCCCCAACTGGAGAACCTCAGAACATCTCTATCGCCTTCTTGTTGACATGGGTGCCCTCTATACCTCTAACGTACGTGGGAACAGTCCATTTTTCCCAAAATATGGGGACACAATCTATAAAACCACAGAGCTTCCCATAACCATGCCAGCGCTTCACGAACTGGTACAAGCCGGAATCAAAAAACATGACACTGTTAAAGTTCTTGATAAATGCCTCACCTCTGAGTACAACCAGTGGGTTATCCACTGTTACTATGAGGGGATTTTAGAAAGAAAAATGTTTGAAAACGCACTCAGACATTTAGCTGACCTGGGTTGTGCCTTTTATACATTTGAACAGTTTTTTAAGCAGATCCGCACCGACACTCTCCCGGCCTGTGAAATAGACGCCGTAACGGTCCCAGGCGGAATTGGAAGTATTTCCTGCCAAAAAACATTTTTAGAAAATAACTACTTTCGATATTTAAAATCCGTACTTTAATACCTATCGGGCAGCTTCTACAAACAGCTGATACCCACCCCGGGGCAGACACAGCCTGAATGCCTGATAAGCTATACCGGCCACCACTTTCTGTCTCCATGTGTAGGGCTTCTCTGAAAGAAATGACTCACACACCTTATTTGGTGATAAATTAATTGCATGTTTGTATAAATTAAAGAAAGGAAATCCCCACTTTTGATACCAAAGAATTTTCAATCCTGTTTTCTCCACGGCGCTCAGTATCTCATTTACCGTAAAATGCCTCTTGTGTCCTACTCTGCGGTCTATTTCAAACACCGGACCGCAGGGAACCGTTATGATGAGCCTTTGATTTGTAATATCAGCCAGTTTTTGTATAACTATGTTGTAATGCACAGTGTACTGAAGCATCTCCATTGCAACGACCACATCGTATTTTCCAGTTGGGGTCTCTGTATCCAGATCAATAGTGAAAAACTCCATTCCGGTAAATCTCTGCCGGTTAGCCTCTGTTACCGAGGGAGAAATATCGGCTCCGGCAAGCGCCACATCACTGATGTTGTCTCCAACCTCTTTTAGAAATGCACCGTTTCCGCATCCAACGTCAAGTAAAGACTTGAAGCTACGTTTTTTCAGTATGTCTATGACTTTTGTGCGCCGCAGCCGGGGAGCAGGCGAGTAATTAACCATATCGTTCCATGCCCGCCATGCCTCATCATAAAAAGAGACTTTCTCTACTGTTTGTGACATCATATCCCCTCTTTCAGAATATTTTTCAACAACCGTACCCCGTAGGAAAAATACTGTTCAAGCTGTCTGAGCGAGGAAATTCTCATTATCGTTTTGGCTGCATAAAAAGGTCTCATATAAAAACGCCGTAAGAACCGCTTGCGAAAGGCGAGCAATTCGGCACGGCTGACGTATCTTGTACCCTTAACAGCAGGGTTTCTTATCATATCGTGGCCGATAGTGTCACCTTCTATTAATCCCTCTTTCATCATCATATCGTAAAGCTCTGTTCCCACATACGGCGCTGCCACCTGCACCTCTATAAAGTCAAGTTTTAACATGTGTATTAATTGCTCGGTCTCAAGGAGATCTTTCATCTCCTCCCATGGAAAGCCCAGAAGAATTGTACCGTAGGTCAGGAGACCTGCTCTCTTTGCCGCCGCCACTGCCCTTTTTGCAGCCTCAACGGTGGTACCCTTCTTTTGAAGTTTTAACGACTTGTCCGAGCCGGATTCTATTCCAAATTCAACAAGGAAACAGCCGGCGTTTTTCATTGCAACGGCTATCTCATCATCAAAAGAAATCGTCTTACTGTTGGCTGCCCACGATATTTTGAGCCTTTGGTCCGTTATTTTTTTGCAAAACTCCAAAACCCAGTCTTTTCTAATTGTAAAAGCATCCGAACGAAAGAGAAAGTCACGGATTTTATACTTGTCACCGCACTCATTTATCTCAGCCACTACGGAATCCACAGAACGCTTGCGGACTTTTTTACCTGTGGTTATGGGCGAAAGACAGTATATACAGTCAGAGGGGCACCCTCTGCCATCCACAATGCTTGCCATTGGGCGGCCAACATCGGGTCTTAGGTATAGTTCGTTTCTGATAAGTTCACGTGCTGGCATGGGAAGTGTGTTGAGATCGTCTATTGGGGGCATTGGCGCATTTTTAACCATGTTACCTGTGGCTTTGTCATGATAGACAATTCCACGTATCTGTTCAATCGTGATTTTCCCGTTTATATAATCCGCCAGATCGTATGCAACACCCTCCATCTCCCCTACCATAATAATGTCCACATGGCGAAAAAGTTCGGGAGAGATTTTTTCAAGTGGCACGGAGTTGAAATACGGAAGCACAACGCAGTGAATAATGCTGGAGCTATAGGTATTAATTCTTTCTATAGTTTTGAGATCTTCAATAAGATTGAGAACGCTTGCGTTTAATATTGCCATATTCGGGGCGTAGCTTTTAATGAGGCCATCGAAGTGCACAGCGGTTACTCCCTCAATTGGGCAGTCAACGATTTTTGCCTGCAGATGCTTTTGTTGAAACACTGCAGCCATGTAACACAAAGACGTAGGGGCAGGTGTTGTAAATGCCGTTGCATTTTCCAGCTCCTGCTCACATCTGGCCTCTCCCCGCAGCCACAGTCCTCCAGGCGGACTATAAAGAAGCACTTTTTTCACAAAACCTCCATGTCGTTACAAGTCATCGGTACGTCTGTAAACTGACAAGAAATATGATCCAAGGTACGGTAATAACTTTGAATGTTTTACGTCCCACCACTGCTGCCCTGCTTTAAGAAGACGTTCAAGACTATAAAAACCCTGCGTAACAGGAAAAAAAACACTGCCGCCAGAGACCTGCCTGAAGAATTCCGGATTATACGGCGGATTGTGAACCGTCAAAAAAACCATTTTAAACCCAAGCGGAGTAAGAACTCTATCCAGTTGGCTCACGTAAAAAGCCTCCTCGTCTTCGTCTTTGTACACCAATTTTTTTAAAGCGCTGGTTGCAGAAAGCAGACGCCTTGGAAAAAAATGCGAATTTGGTTCAAAACACAACAATATCCCGTTTCTCTTAAGGATATTTGCTGCCTGTGTTATGGCCATAGACATATCATTTTGCATAAAATGATGCAGGCTAACCCAAAAGGCTGCAACGTCAACTGTGTCTCTATCAAGATAGGGATGCCGTGCATCACACATAATCCTTCGCAAGTTTTGCGGAGCAGTTTTCAGATATTGCAACGATATGTCACACACTGAGGAGACCCCCTCAGGAAAACTCTCTTTAAAAGCTCCGGCAAAGTAACCCTCACCGCCCCCAATCTCAACACACGATAAGTTATTCTCCTCATGGAAAAAACTTTTTATAATGGACATAACTTCATCAAAAAGGCTTTGCTGAAAATAACATACGTTTTTTACCTTAGGAGATTCAAACACTTCAAGTTCATGTCTAAGGTGGTCATCGAAAAGGCTCTCGTCCATAAGGTTTGCAATGCCATCAGTAATGCTGTAGGTTTTGCCGGAGGCAGCCGTTAATTTGCCATCGCTGTACATAAGCGGCGTACCGTCAACTGGGCCGACAAGTCCATCCCAAAAACCGTTTGCCGAAACTGTCCCATGATATTCAGGCATTGCACCACCTTATAGTTTTTAGTCACCTGTCTGTTACTTTATTTGTGCTGCTATCCAGTGTAATCTATATTGTCCTATAATAGCAATACGAACAGTTTTCGCTCAAAATTTAGCATTTTGGATAAAGAAAATGATACAATGGGACTCAAATGCTTTTTAACTCTGCCAAATATATCTTTGTATTTTTGCCGATAGTGTTTTCTATTTATTTTTATCTGAATAAAAAAGGATTGTACGACATAGCTCGGTTCATGTTGGTTTTATGTTCCCTTGTATTTTACAGCATGTGGAAAATTCAATACATCTGGGTTATCGTGATTTCTATTTTGGTGAATTACTTTTTAGGTTTTTTATTAAAACAACATAAACACGGAAAGCTCATTTTAATTACAGGGATTGTGATAAATATTGGAACATTAGTTGTATTCAAATATACGTACTTTTTAATTCAAAATATTAATAGCTTATTCCACACAAACGTGTTAGCTACAAATATGGCTCTACCATTGGCAATCAGCTTTTTTACATTTGAACAAATATCATATCTTACTTACTGCTACAATAGTAAAAGAAGTGAACGTTTTTTAGACTATTCGCTTTTTATTTCGTTTTTCCCGAAACTGATAGCCGGACCAATTGTATATCCGGAGGAGATGCTTCCACAATTTGTCTCAAAAGAAAACAAAGCGATAAATTATAAAAACATTGCAGAGGGTATGAATTTATTTATTTTTGGTCTATTTAAAAAATGTGTAGTGGCAGATACATTAGCAATATTTGCAGTAAATGGTTTTGATAGACTTAGTGTATTGACTTTTGTAACAGCATG
This sequence comes from Nitrospirota bacterium, assembly GCA_015233245.1. Lineage (GTDB taxonomy): Bacteria > Nitrospirota > Thermodesulfovibrionia > Thermodesulfovibrionales > Magnetobacteriaceae > Magnetomonas. Next base: position 10,607 of record JADFYB010000009.1, read on the forward strand.
GGTAACTTCACTGGCATACACCCTGCAACTATATTACGACTTTTCAGGTTATACGGATATGGCGCGCGGCACCGCATTAATGTTAAATATACATTTACCCTTGAATTTCAACTCTCCATATAAGGCTACCAATATTCAACAATTTTGGAAATCATGGCATATGACATTAACCAGATTTTTGAGAGATTATCTCTACATTCCTCTGGGTGGTAATAAGGTTGGTAGTTTAAGAACATATTTAAATATAATTACTGTTTTTTTTATTGGTTGTCTATGGCATGGGGCAGGTTGGACTTTTATTTTATGGGGACTACTGCACGGCACAGCAATGGTTATCCACAGAATATGGAAGTCTTTCAACATAAGGATGAATAGCTATTTAGGTTGCTTTTTAACATTTAATTTCATTTAATTTCATTAACATAACCTGGATTTTTTTTAGAGCAAACGATTTAAAGAGTGCTTCTAAAATATTAATTGGTATGTCCGGATACTTTGAAGTTAATAAACTTTTATCTTCTAAAAACATGAACTTACATACAATAGTGATGATGTTTAAAGAATCATTTATCGAGTTTATCACACAGAAATATGAACTAATATTGCTACAGTGGTACTATTATTATATTTTTATTATCGTAAGCTCTTTAGTGTTTAGCATAGTTTGTAAAAATTCAAATAACCTTTTTGAAAATATGAAACTCTCTTATTATAACTCTTTTATTTTTTCTATAGTAGTAACTATATCCATGATTTTTCTCTTTTATGATGTAAACACCTTAAAACCTTTTTTATATTTCAACTTTTGACTAATATGAAATCATATAAACAGTTTATTCTGATATCCTTTATTTTTGTATGCATGCAATATATGCTTATCATGCTTTTAAATTATATAATTGATCCGCTTAGACTTTATCATGATTGTACTGATTTCAGGTTAAATCAGCATAATAAGATATTGTTTTACGGGAAATTAAAAAATTTTGATTATGACAGTATAATTATTGGACAATCTACCGCCTGGAACTATAACATTAAGTTACTGAACGATAATTTCCATTCCTCTTTCATACTGGTTGCTTCAAGTGACAGTTCGTCTTATGACTTTCAACGATTATTAAGCCATGCACTTAAATATAAAAAGAATATTAAAACAATCATTTATGAGTTAGGATTCTGGTCATTTAGTGGAGACACAGACAAATCAAACCTTCCAACAAAATATTTATATAGTGATACTACTAACCCGTTTATTTCATCTTTAAAATATTTGTCCGATTCAACGGTCATACACTTAACTATTAATGTTTTAGTTGGCAGGATGGCAAAAAGAAATTACTATGGCGTTATATATGAACCTGAATGTACGCAACACAATGGTGCAGTAGATGATGATTATAAATATAGACCGGAACAATATTGCTACAATAATGCAATAAATGCTTTTAATTCATTAGTATTTGCTGTGAATGACGGAACATCAAACCTTTACTACAACGATAAAGATTATGTGACAGATGTCATGATGCATAACCTTAATGAAAACTTATTAGGTTTAATAGCTAAGAATCCGAATATAAAATTTATAATATTCCATCCTCCATATTCCATTCTTCACTTTGTATATTTAAAGTATTATAAGCCTATGATATATAAACACTATATAGAGTTTAAATGTAATGCAAATAAAATACTGTCTCAATACCCGAATGTGGAAATATACGATTTTCAAAATGCCACAAACATTACAACTAGATTAGATAAATATTGTGACACACATCATTTCAACAGAGACGCATCAGAATTTGTTGAAAACAATCTAAAAAACAGCAAATATAAGGTCAATAATATAAATAAATGCCAAATAAATGGTCTGTAAGCATCAATAACACGGTGCATGTTGACAATCGCCAAGGTGATTTCACACTTGACACATTTTATTGAATATATCCTTTGTAAATGTGATTAAACCGTATTCTATATTTTAAGATATTCTTTTACAGCGGTAACGATCAATTCGGCCATAGGCCTTTCTAAATCAACAGCTTTCAATTTTAAGCTTTTATGGATATTTTTTGGTAAACTTAATGTTAATTTAACATCTGTTTCATACTTATTTATTTTAGGCCTCCCAATTCGTTTATTAGGCAGATCTGCTTCATTTTTTATAGTATTCTCTCTTGGAGATGCGGGCGCATTTACAAATTTTTCCATATCTTCAAAGCTTGGTTTTATTTTTTTTCTCATAATTAAACCATATTAATATTAATTACATAATTATAATTATAATATTTTTAATATCTCTTTTGTCAAGTTATTTATTTCATTTGATGCTGGTCCTAGTTTTTCATATTCTGTGACAGCTTGCCCGTAAATTAGAGACTGTTTATAGACCACTCTATTATGAACTTCAGATTTAAGCACTGATATCCCTTTATATAACTTACGTAGATGTTTATCTAACTCTTTTGACAAGATTGTATTGGATTGAATGCGATTGAGTAAAAAATAAGCCTTTATATTATGGTTATGCTGACGAGCACTATTTATTAAGTCCACTGATGTACTTGCACTTCTTATGTCTAAAGGGGAATCTTGTATTGGTATTATTATTATATCTGAACAAATAATAGCTGATCGAATTGTTTTATCATTGTGGGGAGGAGTATCAATAACACCGTAATGATAACTGGAAAAATTTAATACTTTACTATGCACATCTGTTGATACAAACTGAATATCAATGATAGTATCACTACGACTGCTCATAGTATCAGTTGCACTTCTTTGCGGATCGGTGTCAAACAAAATAACTTTTTTATTCTCAAAAGCTATGTTTATAGCTATATTGAGTGCTATCGTTGTTTTGCCACAACCACCCTTTTGGTTTACAATTGAAATTATTTTCATAATTAAACCATATTAATTGTTAATAATTTTAATATATTAAACTATCTTAGCTGTACGTTATAGAGAATATTATAACATTATTTGTCATATGTCATCGAGATATGTTTTGTTTAATCTTAATAAATAAACCATATTAATAATTAACCCATAATAAATATAATAATAATTAACTCAATTATTGCTAATGAGGGATGATATCTTATTGTCAGACATTTCTATCCACGTATTTTATATTTCTTAAGCGGCATTAAATACGTTCGCCAACATGCTCTAAAAATATCCTTACTGATAGTTTAATTCAACGTGCTTTGCCTCTTGTCCTATATTTATACCTATAAAAGCCATGTTTACTCTAAAATAATTTACCTGTTTACCGTCACAATAAACCTTTAAAAAAGGTGTAAAACTGTCTCTTACGATTAGGATAGTATCCTTTTTTACATTTACATCGATAGCTATCTTATCTGGCGTTTTATAGTGGACATGGGTTACACCCGGCATATCCCCATAATCAATACTCTTTATGTTATTAGCTTTTGCTGTTACATCATCCACTACCGCTATGGGTTCTGTGTCATATTTATAAGAGCGCATAACATTAAGCACATTATCATCGTCATGAGCCACAAGTATTTTTTTCGCTACAGATATGCGCGGCAATGTGTTTTTTAACTCATAGATAAGTATTTCAGGACGGGGATAGCTGCCGTCTTTGGGTATGCAGCTAATTTGATACTGCAGATTAGGGATATCGTTAACACTCTGAATAAATTCGCTTTTTAAGACAAAATATGAAAATATATATTTAACTGCGGCATATCTAAGCATAAATAAAGACATATAACGATCTAAATCCAGTGCATCTTTCTGAATGAAACAATTCCTGGCGGACTTGTAAATTTCAAAACCTACTGGATATTCTATATAAATGTGGTGAAAAAACTTTATTGGTATATTGGTATTTGTATTGCCTGCCGGAATCGTTACATTACTAAAAAATTTTGCATACGAATAGGATGGGAATGACGAAAAACCATCTGCTGAGAGCCCTCCGTATGCGATTAACATGTGGGGTTCTAATCTTGGGACCCCTCTGTTTATAAAGAAACTGTTGTTTCCTGAAATTGTTACCATACGATATTCTCTATTAAGGCTGCTGATATAATGTTTAAGAGTCTTGTTACCGGTGAAATCATTGAATTTTTGAATGGAAGATGCATTTTTGTCTCGTGTGGTCGTTAATACTATGAATATGACACAAAACAGAGGGAGTAAACCTGTGATTATTCGCTTATATCCGTGCATCCTACGTAAACCGACAGCAACAGTCATTGCAAAAAAAATGGGTGCAAACATATAAGTATATATATTGATATTAGAATACGTAGTGTTTTGGCTTTTGTTAACAGGATCCAATAACATAATAACAAGATATACTGCAAACATCTTAATAAACGTTCTGAGGTCTTTTGATCGCCATGCATAAATAAAGGATAGTGTTAGCAAGATAGTTCCTATTGTAAACCATGTTATATCGCTGAGGAAAAAAAAGACAATTTCTTGTGATGCTATGTAAAGGTATAATGTATTAGTACGGACAGAGTTGCTCATTACAATTAAAAGTTGATAAACGTCATGTATCCTTGAAAGAAAAGTCCCGCTTGATACTAATAAAATATAAACTAATAGCCTGTATCCTCTAAGAAAAAATGCCGAATAAATTATAGAAACTAACACTCCAAAAACAAAATCCAAGCTGCCTACTGCCCCATAAATCATAGCTAAGAGAAATACATAAACGTAATGTGTATATTTGCACTTTTGTTGATTTAGTATTGACACGGATACAATTAATAAGGGAAGCAAACAATATAAAGGCAAAAAACCTGTATTGGTAAGAGCCCTTCTTGCACCAGTATGCCAGTGAAGCCAATTAAAAAAAACCGGAGCCAAAGCACTGCATGATATACCTATCAAATAGGGTACTTCAAAATAGCGATTCAGTATATACGTTAAAGAAACTATGAGGAAGGCACAAACTATTATTTGTGGGATATAGTAACCAAATTTCGGGTAAAATACAAACACAAGGTGATCAAATAAAGGCAGAGCCAAAGGTTCGGACCTTGCGGTAATTCCAGACAACATTTGTTCAAATCTATTATGTGACAACATGCCTTTGTATCCGGCATAGTGAAATGCCTCAAAAATCCCACTATCTCCCGGAGTAATTTGATTTACAGAGCTACCATAGTAATAAGTACTAATGAATACAGACAATATTAATGCTACTATCATAATTATTATGAAAGTATATAATTGCTTTTTATTTAACATACTTATTTCAATTAACCCCGCGTTGCCATTGCTGTAAGTAAAGTCAAATGCCATATTTGAAATAACCAAAGGATATATTAAATAAACTGTGTCAAGTGTGAAAACACCTTAACGATAATATCCAATTTTAGCCTACCTTCAAAAAATAAAGCAAGTTGAGAGACAGTCTGGCTCTATTTTCCTGAGTAGGGATATCCCTATTGCTATATCATCTGGTATTTCCAGCAAAATATAGACGTGCAGTATTTAGTGAATGATGTTTGGAGAGAAGTATGTTTGGAAATCAATAAGCGATATTAGGTTAAGTTTTTAGAGATAGGTACAAACAATGACCATGTATATTTTTTAGTGCAATCAGTTCCAACGTATTGGGTATTTTGCTAGCACAGTGGGAAAACACGGTAATGAGGATACAATTTTGAGTTATGTGAAAAAGCAAGAAAAAAAATATTGTAAAATTTATGAAGATCGCCGTTGGCTCTCTTTTAACAGATACCCCACTGCTTGCGGCGGGGAACTTTATAAAAAATAGCATAATCTATATATAACTTGTTTGCAGACATTGTTATAGTTGACTTTGTTTTGGTTATAGTTGACTTTGTTTTGGTTATAGTTGACTTTGTTTTGGTTATAGTTGACT